>NZ_VPBA01000061.1:0-9064 GCF_013418945.1 Acinetobacter sp. YH12112
TCATGAAATACGGTATTCTGATGTGACAAAACCTGAATCCTGGTCGTTAAAGTGTTTGTTTACACTCATATTTTAACTGTTAGGACTCAGGTTTTTTTATTTAAAGCAAACTATGGGACAGCAGTGGGCCGCGACCCTCTTTGTTACTGTAAACAATTAACGCGCCAGTTCGGCATTAATCGCATCGACAATACGTGGGTCATCGGCCTGAATATCTGGGGCAAAACGTGCCACCACTTCGCCTTCTTTATTGATCAGGAATTTCTCGAAGTTCCATAGCACTTCAGGTGGTTCATTTGGGGTCAGACCATAATCCACCAGATCTTTCCACCACGGGCCTTCACCGATTCGCTCAGGAATGGCTTGAGTCAGGCGGGCATATAGCGGATGTTTATCTTCACCCACTACCGAAATTTTGGCAAATAACGGGAAATCTACCTGATAATTCAGCGAACAGAACTGCTGGATTTCTTCATTGCTGCCGGGTTCTTGCGCCAGAAAGTCATTGGCCGGGAAGCCCAGAATTTCCAGACCTTGTTCTTTTTTCTGCTGATAAAGCTTTTGCAGACCTTCATATTGCGGCGTCAGACCGCATTTAGAAGCCACGTTTACAATCAGCAGCACCTTGCCTTGATACTGGTTCAGTGTGGTTTCTTCACCCTGAATGGTCACGACCGGAATGTCATATACAGATGCCATGTGTTTATCCTAAAGTGATTTATTGTCGTTCTCTGTTGTAACGGGCTTTGCCCAATCCCGCAAGACCTATTGCTGCGGCTTTTGGCAGATTTTTGTATAGCGCTGCGTCAATGCGGCATATTTTAAGCAGGTGCGGAATCCCAGCAAAGTGGAGTGATGGAGCAATTTGAACGCAGCACAAGATTTCACCATCGCGAACTGCCCCAAAGCTGTTAAATTGGACTAGAATGAGGGCACAAGGAAAGTTTAAAAATAAAGTGAAAAGGCATTCATTCAGCGCAGGAAGCAGCGTCTGCTTCAGGCCGATCGACTCAACAAGGAACAGAATATGACACAGCAAGAAAAAATGCTGTCTTGGGCCATTCTTTTACCGGTCAGCGCGGTACTGATCTGGTCACTGAATATTGTCGTGACCCGCTATGTGACCGACTTTATCTCGCCGGTGAGCATCAGTTTTTATCGCTGGTTTTTTGCCTTTCTGATTCTGACCCCGTTTATTTTGCCGCGGGTGATCCGTGAACGCGCCCTGATTGTACCGCATCTGAAACAGCTGGCAGTGCTGAGTGCCTTTGGACTGGTGCTGTATCAGGGACTGGCCTATACCGCTGCGCATTACACCACCGCCACCAATATGGGCATTATTAATGCCTTTATTCCGATTTTTACCATTTTTGTGTCGATGCTGATTCTGCGCGATATTCCGAATCGCTACGCCATTATTGGCAGCCTGTTGTCCTTTGCCGGGCTAATCTATGTGATGGGGCAGGGCAATCCTTGGGGCTTGCTGCATGCCGGTGGTCAGTGGGGCGATCTGCTGATGATTATTGCCGTGTTTTTCTATGCCTTTTACGGGGTTTTTCTGAAAAAATGGCAGCTGCAGATTCCGTTAATGCTGAGCTTGTATGTGCAGATTCTGTTTGCACTGCTGTATCACCTGCCGTTTGTGGCCTGGTTGGGGCTTGATGCCATCAATATGGCCAATGCCGGCAGCGTGATCTACGCCAGTATTTTTCCTTCATTAATTGCCCCTTTGGTGTGGATGATGGCGATTCAGTGTCTGGGACCGAACCGCACCAGTATCTTTATGAACCTGATGCCGGTGTTTACCGCTTTAATTGCCTTTGTCTGGTTAAAAGAGGCCTGGACCATTTATCACAGTATTGGTGGGGCGATTATTCTGTTCGGAATTGTGCTGGCCCAGAAAAAAACTGTGGCGCCAGTGCTGCTGAAAGCTAAATAATTGCCTAAAAAACGAACAAACAAACTTAATTTTTTGCTTGAATGATCTCGTAAATAAAGGCAAATAGACTTTAGTCGAGGAGAGTAGCTTTTAGCTTCTTTAAAAAGCACTTTAAAAAGAGCAAGATAATTTGAACTTTTTCAAATAATGGTTGATTAATCATAGGTTTAAGCTGCTTTTTAAGAGCTAAAATATATTTGTTTTTTTTAAACTGTTCACCCATAATACGCTCCATCGCAGATCAGCGACTGTTGCTGATTTGCCCAGAGATTTCGATACCCTCTGGATGTGATTGATACACATCCTTTTTTATGCTCAACCATCCCTATATGGTTGAGCTTTTTTTTGCCTGAAATTTCTTTCATTTCTGGCCCGATCTTCAGTCACGAATCACGGCACCGGTTTCAGCATCCAGAATACGGCTAGGTAACTGGCTGAGTCCCAAATCGCCATTTAAATAATTCAGCTGATTGCCAAAATACTGGCTGGCCTCTTGCAGGGAGTGCGCCGGTTCCTGTCCGGCCGGATTGGCACTGGTCGATACAATAAAGCCGCTAAAGGCATGACATAGCGCGACACAGAGCGGATGCGTGGTTACACGTACCGCGACTTTAGGATGCTGGCCTTTAATCCAGCTGGGAATATGCTCACCTGCCGGCAACAACCAGGTGGTAGCACGCTCTGCGGGTGGATTGAGCCAGGAGTCGATCACCTGTTGACGCTGTGGTTCGGCCAGGTTGTGCAGCAAATGTTCTACCTGGGAAATATGACCTGCCAATAAAATCACGCCTTTTTCAATCGGACGCTGTTTCAGTTGCAGAATCTGCATAAAAGCATCTTGGTTATACGGGTCACAGCCGAGACCCCAAACTGCCTCTGTAGGATAGGCCAGCACCTGTCCTTGCTGTAGACAAGTGGCTGCTTCGGCAACAGAGGTTGTAATCATGTGGTACACCTTTCGAGGTTATGCGGGGTGTACTATTGTGAACCTTATTGCGATGGACGACAACGCAGATATAGCCCCGATTGCTGCATTGCCATCCCGAGCAGCTCCAGTTCCATTAACTGAGCGGTTAAATGGGCGGTTTCCTGTTGCAGTTCGCTGGCCAGCTGGTCCATGTTTTTACCGACCCAGTCCAGCTGGCTGTATAGGGCCAACAGATGTTCGGGTAAGGTCGGGTGGGCAGCTGCAGATGCTGTAGCGGATAAGGTCGCCTGCTGCTGGCTCAGCCATTGGGTTGGCAAGGCCAGATCTTCAATGACCTGTTCCGGATGATCAACCAGAATCGCGCCTTCCCGAATCAGTTGATGGCAGCCCTGATGAAATTCACTGTAGATATGACCGGGAATGGCAAACACGGTTTTGCCCTGTTCAGCTGCCAGTTTGGCGGTAATCAGCGAGCCACTGTCCAGCGTGGCTTCGGCCACAATTACTCCCAGGCTAAGTCCACTGACAATGCGGTTGCGCCGTGGAAAATGCTGCTGTAGCGGTTTAGTCTGGGGCAGGAACTCACTGATAATAGTGCCATGCCGTTGCAGAATCTGGTCACGCAGACCCTGGTGTGTGGCCGGGTAGGTGAGGTCGAGACCAGTACCCATCACGGCAATGGTACGTTGATGTTTCAAGCCACCCTGATGGGCTGCTTCATCAATGCCTTGCGCCAGGCCACTGTTAATAAAAAAGCCTTTTTCACTTAAATAATAGGCAAAGTCATAAGCCACCTGCCGGCCATGCGGACTGGCTTTGCGACTGCCGACAATTGCCACTTGTGGCTGAAGTAAAGGTTGCGCCTGTCCCTGACCAAATAAAATCGGTGGCTTATCGGCATAGGGCAGCAGTTGGGTGGGGTAACCGACATCTTCGGGAATAAGAATAAAATCGGTATGTTGCTGGATGCGCTGCAGCAAGTGCTGGAAGTCGGCTTGTGCCTGTGCTTGATGAAAATCCCGTGCGCGTTGCAGATGGTTCTGATGCAGTCCCAGTTCTGCCCAGCGCTGCAGGTTGCCGGCTTCGGTGGCCGCAGCGGCCGAACCGAAGTGCCGGATTAATTTATAAAAGCTGGGGAGCGAATGCTGAACCAGATACCACAGGCGAATCGTTGCGAGATGACCGGGTGATATCGTATTCAGCATGGCTCATCCCTCAGTCTTAATCTTCCATAATCGGTGGCTGAATACCGGCCCCGACTTTAATTGGTAGTTCGCTGTCCAGAATATAGGCATAGCTGAGCTGGTCAAAGGTTTTAAAGACCATGGCATAGCCAATACGCTCGCCTGGCAGCTGCACCCGTTCACGGGTTTTCGGATCGGTGACCACTTCGCCTTTTTGAGTTACAGCAAATACATGACCGGATTGCACGCCGTGCGCCTGACCACGGTCAATGGTGACCACACTGTGTTTAGCTGCGGTACCAATTGAACCCATCACGCGTACCACTTGGCCATCTGCTGCAATGTGTTCGGCATTGGTCGGGTAGAATAGGGTTGGTAACATCGGGTCATATTCTGGCAGCACACGATCGCCACGACGCACTTCGGCATTGTAGGTATCGGTCAGTTCCAGGGTGGTAATATCATTTTCACCGCGTACTGCAATACCGGATGCAACCTGAGTCAGCTCCAGACCGGCATTGTATTTTTTACCGTTGGCATCGGTGAAGATATACGGTTCGCCTTCACGATACACAGCATAACGCTGGCCAACTTGCAGACCCTGACCGCGGGCATAGACATTCTGGCCTTTGGCCGCCAGGACACGCTGATCCGCCGTGCCTAAAATATAAGGCGTCTGTTGCAAAGATTCAGGGGCAATAATGCTGGTGCGTTCCAGCCAGTGCTGGATGTACTCCAGTGGAATCACCGGAATGGTATTGTTGAGTGACTCGACCCGGATTTGCGGCTGCAGGCTGGTGGTGTTACCCGTATAACGACGGATAATACCTTCACAGCCATCACCTTCATCTTTACCAATGATCGGGCGGCCATCATAGGTACACATCAGCAGGCGATCTCCCGGGAAAATCCAGTGCGGATTTTTCACGTGCTTGTTGCTGGCCCAGATTTCACGCCAGCGCAGCGGGTTTTGCAGAAACTTCTTGGAAATATCCCACAGCGTATCGCCTTTTTTCACCACATACACATTTGGTGCATTGGCCTGTAAGGTCGGTGGGTTGATATTGCGTGCCGGTGCGGCCTGTACAGTACTGACTGCGCCCACCCCAAAACTGAAACAGACAGCAAGTGCCAGCGCCTGCTGTTTTAACCTCAAGGCACGAAAAGAAGATGTGCCCTTCAAAACCTTTTTCATTATCATAATTCCTAAAATTATGTATGTAGTTGCGTTATAATAACGATCTTACATACATTTTTTCGATGAAGCATTCCTTCATTCGGTTATTTGACCAATGGCAAAGCTGAGGACGTAATATGGCCTTATTACCTATTTTAAGTTTCCCCGATCCCCGTCTTCGTACCATTGCACAACCCGTCGAAGAAGTTACTGATGAAATTCGTCAGCTCGCCGCAGATATGTTTGAAACCATGTATGAAGCGCCCGGCATCGGGCTGGCTGCAACGCAGGTTGACCGTCATATTCAGCTGATTGTTATGGATCTGTCTGAAAACAAAGACCAACCGATGGTATTCATTAACCCCAAAATTACCCCATTGACTGAAGAAACCCAGCCTTATGAAGAAGGCTGCTTGTCAGTGCCTCAAATATACGACAAAGTTGAGCGTCCGTCACGTGTAAAAATTGAGGCAATTAACCTTGAAGGTCAAGCATTTGAGTTAGAAGCGGACGGACTTCTCGCTGTCTGTATCCAACATGAAATGGATCACTTAAATGGTAAGCTTTTTGTCGATTATCTGTCGCCATTAAAGCGCCAGCGTGCCCGTGAAAAAGTCGAAAAAGTGGTGCGTCAGCGTCAGAAAGTGGCGGTTAAACGCTAAACAGCCCTGCGACCAAAAGATCAGGACAAAACAGCCCAATTTCGATTGGGCTTTGTTATACTTGGGCCAGTCAAAAGCAGGAATATATGTTTGTTGATTCGTAGTGGTTTACTGCTCTCACTGATGGCAGTATTTTTACAGATTGCTGTTTTTTTACAGCCTTTGCTGCCGAAAGCCTATCAGGTGGCACCGGTCTGTGAAACCATTACGCGTGCGCTTTTATTGCCGGTTGATCATTCAGCGCATGGACATGCCCATTCCGAACATCTGTACAGTCAGCATCAACCAGTCATTTCAGATGACGGGCATAATCATCATGATGCCAATCATCAATGCCAGTACTGTACCGTGTACGGCAATCTCGTTTTACCGCCAGAACTCAGTGTGAAAGAAGTGCTTGATCGTATTCAAGTGCGTTTTATCGCTTTTGAAAAAGCTTTCCAGCATGTCTGGTTTGCACTGCAACGACTATTTCTTATTCCTCAGGGTAGGGCACCGCCACTGTTTGCATAAAACCGCGTTTGTTTTGCTTGGGTCTTGAATGACTTAAGCCGTGTTTTATATGTATTCCAGTGAGAAATGAAAAATGGCTCAGCCAAAATTCTTTTTACAGCCTCTTGCGGCTGCGATTTGTGTTGCTTGTTATTCACCAGTTGTGTTTGCAGAAACCCCAACACCCGTCCAAAGTCTGGCACCTATTGTGATGACTGCGCATCAGGGCAATGATGCCAACGGCCTGATTGTCCGTGCCGATCCGAAACAGCCAATTCAACCGATTCCAGCCACCGATGGCGCAGATTATCTGCAAAGTATTGTCGGTTTTAGCGCGGTCAACAGTGGCGCTGGTACCAATGGCGATGTGACTTTCCGTGGCATGTTTGGTTCGCGGATTAAAATTCTGACCGATGGCACAGAAAACCTGGGTGCCTGTCCGAGTCGTATGGATTCACCGACCTCCTATATTTCACCAGAAAGTTATGACCAGATTTCGGTAATTAAAGGCCCACAAACCGTGCAATATGCCAATACCGGTTCAGCTGCCACCGTGATTTTTGAGCGCCGTCCGGAACAGTTTGATGAAGATCAGCACTATCGTGGTCAACTGAGTGTGCTGGCCGGTTCATTTGGCCGTCTGGACCATAATATTGAGGTTGCAGCAGGCGACGAGCAGAAATATATTCGCCTAAATAGCAACCGTTCGGTATCGAATAGCTATCAGGATGGTGAGGGCAATACCGTGCCATCGGATTGGGAACGCTGGAATGCAGATCTGGCACTAGGCTGGACGCCGGATGAAGACACTTGGGTAGAACTGACCGGTGGTAAAGCTGATGGTGAGGCGGTTTATGCTGGCCGGATGATGGATGGTTCCAAGTTTGCCCGTGAAAGCCTAGGTTTGCGTGTCGAAAAGAAAAATGTCACCGATGTCATTAAGAAAATCGAAGCGCAAGTGAATTATAACTATAACGACCATGTGATGGACAATTATAGCCTTCGTGATTTTAAACCAACCATGATGATGCCAAAGGAAACAGGAACGAATGTTACGCGTAAAACCTTAAATGCACGTATGGCTGTTACCCAGGAATGGGATAAATTTGAACTGATCACGGGTGTAGATACGCAGAATAACGAGCATACAATTCGGAAGACAGATACTGATCGTAATATTCCTTATCAAAATCTGCCACGCAGCAAAGATATGGAATTCCAGTCAATTGGTGGTTTTGGTGAATTGAGTTATCAAGTCGGTGACAACAATAAACTGGTGTCGGGCTTGCGTTTGGATCAGGTTAAAGTTGACGCTGTTCAGTCAAATCAGGAACGTAAAGAAACATTGCCAAGTGCGTTTTTCCGTTTTGAGAATCATCACCCAGAATATGACGATGGCAAAACCTATATTGGTTTAGGCTATGTAGAACGTATGCCGGATTATTGGGAATTGTTCAGCCCAAAATCAGGTAATGGGCAGTTAAATACCTTTAAAAATATTGATACCGAAAAGACATTACAGCTTGATCTTGGTTATCAGCATGCACATGGAAAATTCAACTCCTGGGCATCCGCTTATGCTGGGCTCATTCAGGATTACATCCTCACCACTTATTTGCCAACAGGTGATATGGGAATGCTAGAGGCACATACCCGTAATGTGGATGCAACCATTGCAGGTGCAGAAGCCGGTATTGGTTATCAGTTTACTGATGCAATTCAGGCAGACGTCAGTGCCATGTATGCCTGGGGTGAAAACACCACAGATAATACGCCGTTGCCACAAATTTCGCCTTTGGAAGCGCGAGTGAATCTACGTTATATCCAGGATAATTACACTTTAGGTGCTTACTGGCGTCTGGTCGATAGTCAAAACCGCATTAGTGAACGTGAAGGCAATATCGTAGGGTATGACCATAATAAGAAGAGTGCAGGTTTTGGTACACTGTCTTTAAACGGGACTTATCATGTGAATGAAGGCGTGGATTTATCTATAGGTGTCGATAATGTCTTTGACCGTACTTATACTGAACACTTAAATAAAATGGGCAATGCTGGAGTTGGATTAGCAGCGACAGAACAATTTAACAATATCGGACGAAATTACTGGGCGCGTGTCAGTATGAAATTCTGATTTGACTAAATTGAATACGAAAAGCAGGGCTTAGGCTCTGCTTTTCTTTTTTTTAATGAGATTAAAATAATTAAATTCAATAGCTTATTCTAAATGTGTATTTCTAAATAAAATAATGAATATTTTTCTTAAAATAATTTTTATAAATAAAACAGCAACTTATAATTTTTTTGGATTAGAAAATAAACACACGATTCAAGAGTCTTAAAAAAGGTGTTGCAAGCCCTCTGAAATGCTGTAGAATGCACATCCATCGGCGGTGATGTTAATTAAAACTTCTGATAAAACAGTAACTTAGCATAAATTGGTTGAGTTGGGTTTTAGAAAGAAAGTTTAAAAATAATTTGCATTACCAGTTGACTTTCATTTTAGAAAGCGTAATATAGCCGACCTAGCTTGATGCTGACGAAGCATGAAGACAATCATTAAGAGATTATGAAGAACAACTTGTGTGGATTTTTACTGGTTGATTAATCGAATATATTTTCATTAATTGATTGGTTTAAATTACTCGAAGTTTATTTGAGCGAATTTAAGTCAGGAATTGA
>NZ_VPBA01000062.1:0-8998 GCF_013418945.1 Acinetobacter sp. YH12112
GTGATGGGAGAGCATGTTCAAGAGTGGATTCTAAATGTTCAGATAAAGACATAAAAAAATGAGCGTATTTACATACACTCATTTTTACTACATTTTTCTAATATTTGCTTAACTGACTGGCATTATCCTGAAGGAGAGTTTTTTGTTTTTTATATTGTCTGTTTAGCTGGCAATATATTGTTGTAGCTGATCAATCAGTTTACGTTGATCATCCATTACTGCTTTTACCAAGTCGCCAATCGACACTAGTCCAACCAGTTTGCCATCTTCTACTACGGGTAAATGACGTAAATGACGATCGGTCATCAGGCTCAAACAGTCTTCTACGCTGGTGCTTTGGGTCACGGTCAGTACCTTTGCTGTCATAATCTCGTTGACGGTGGTGTCATAAGAGGAGCGTTCCATCAGGGCAATTTTACGGGTGTAGTCACGCTCGGATAAAATCCCGACCACTTGACCTTCATGGGTCACCACAAGCGCCCCAATGCCTTTATCGGCCATAATTGAAATTGCTTCGAGTACAGTTGCTTCCGGGCTAACGGTATATATTTCCTGGCTATGCTTATCTTTTAATACGTGTGTTACATTGGTCATTCTGTCTGGTCCTTGCCATTTTTGTTCTTGGTATGGGTTCTAACTTAACCTCAATTTTGAAAAATGCCAATAGTTTTATCATTAGAGGCAATAATCAGCAGTCATATTGTTTTCATTGAGGTTTAATGGTGCATGAATCTCTACGTTAAGCGGTCTTTAACTGGGCATCATTAAAGAAAAAGTGTTTCATTTGCTGTGTGGTCAGCTTGAATTGCTGGCTGGAGCAATGGCACAGCGCCGGTGTGACTTTTAAACGGGTTAAGGTTGGTAGCAAAGAATTCTGAAAATCCTGCGGGCTAATCTGGCGCGGAGTGTAGTTTGGCCAGTGTTTCTTGGCATATTTATAGGCTTGGACACCGTTTAACCAAAAGGGAAAAATAAAATCATCCTGATCGGAGGTCATGGCCCAACCCTGATGATATAGCCCCCAAAGTACCCCGCAATACATCATTGATTTTAGAATACTGATTTTCATGTGAATATCTTGGGCAGCGGGTTTTAAAGACTTAATCTGGTTCATGTCATATAAACACTAATGTGGTGCCTGTATTGTAGGAAATTCAGATGAATAAAGCGTTTAAGCTTTGCGTTAAATCGTAAACAAATATAAAAAACAAATTTCAGGCATTAAAAAACGCCACCTAGGTGACGTCTGTTTATGCTTGCATGGTGGCCATATTCTGCCAATACTGTGCTTTGAGTGAATCGCGTTCTACGCGGAAGCCTTGATAGTACAGTTCAGCTAAGAACATAGCGGCTTTGCCATGACCCGCGCGGGCAACCTGTTCAAGTTCAGCCACAGCATCTTGGAAGTTCATCTGTGATTGAATGGTGTTAACCGCATTTGCATATGCAATTTCAAGATCATGGTGAGAGATACTCTGAATCATATAAAACTCCTTTATTTTAATTATGATCGCAATAAAGACTGTATAGCCAGTCTAAATAATAGTTTATCGAGGTTGTGTTAAACTAATATTACACATTCGTTGAAATGTCAACTAAGAGATGGGGCAGATCCGTGATATTTCAAGTTTACATGATTAAACATTGAACACTCTATAATTTTATTATGATATGCATATAAGAAAGGTAACATAAAAAGGAGAGCCACATGACAAATACAATAGACGGTTTTAACTTTGATCTGCCTTTACGTGCGGAGCAGATTATCGAGCTGGCCCATCATCACCGTAAAAAACTCGATGAGGCGGTGTTCCATCAGGAAATTCATTTAGGTGAGTATTGTCTGGCGCAGCGTAAACGTGTGCATGACTTTACCAGTACACTCGATCCACAGCAGCGTGAAGAATTCTACCGTATTTATAATGGTGAGCTAATCAGCATTGCCGATGATGATGAACTGCATCCGGCTGATGCCGAAAAAGGGGTCAGTATCTTTGCCATCTTCATTGTGCTGGCCATTGTCGCGGGTATTATCCTGTATACCGTATTCCGCGCGCTGATGACTTAAGCAGCAGTGGCTCAATTTTACTCGCCAGTTCGGGTAAAATTGGGTCATCTATCTTGTGCAAATACCGCTAGCATCCTACACTACGGCTATTCGAGGTAGGCTATGCATGACGCAATACAAAAAATTTCTCAATTATTCATTCAATTAAAATCACGACTCACGTTAGAGCAAATTTATAATGGGGTAGTGGTCAGCATTATTGTCATTATTCTCCTGTTATCTTCCATTGCACTTTATCGTCCGGTTGGGTCCGCACAATTTCAGAATATTGAATATTTGTCGCAGCAGTCGATGTATCCTGAAACCCAGGAGATGGCTGTGCGCTTAATGCAGCAACCACAGGTGCGTTATGGGCAATATCTTAAATTGATGCAGGCTCATCAGATGGAACTGGGTCAGGCAAAACAACTTCCTCCTCTGGATGTGGAGGCATATTAATCGCCGGAATATCTTCAACCTGAGGAAGCGATTGACTGCCGGTGGTCTGTAAATTGTGTTGTAAAACTTGTTCTAAAGCCGCTTTGTCTAAACTTTCACTGACCACAATCACAGTCAGATGTTCCGGATGCAGATGCCGGCGTACCGCAGCTTGCACATCTTCGGCGCTAATTTTGCTGAGCTGTGCTGAATATTCACTCAAGCTCTGTGCCGATTGTTCATAAAATCCCAAACTGCCGAGCTGGGCATTAATACTGGCATTGCTACTGTAATGGTTAGGATAGGCTCTTAACAAGCCGTTTTTGGTTTCTTCCAGCTGTTTCGGATCAATCGGTTCGCGGACAAAATCGACCAGTGCCTTATGCGCGACACGAATACTGTCCATCAGTTGATCTTGCCGGGTTGAGTAGCTGATGCGAAATACACCCGGTGCCTGACTAAAACTCATGCTGCTGGATGCGCCATAGGTATAGCCGCGTTTTACCCGCAGTTCTTTCATCAAAACAGAATGAAAGCCGCTACCGCCGAGCATACGATTGGCCACTTCTAGAGCCAGCCGGTCTGGATCATGACGTGTGGTGCCAATATGACCGAGCACAATATGCGCCTGACTGGACTGATAGGGCATGTGTACAATCTGAAAGCCATTTGCTGTGATGGGTGTGGGGAGTGGTGCAGCCGCCTGACCTTGCGCTAAGTTGCCGGCAATACGTTCTGCCAGATTTAAAGCTGCTTTGGCCTGCATTTTTCCGGTAATGGCAATATTCATATTCTGCGCCACCAGAAACTGCTCACGGAACTGTTGCAGATGTTTGGGCTGAATCCGCTGAATACTGCCATTGGTGCCGTTAATTGGCTGGGCATAAGGATGTTGCCCATATAAGCTGCGATACAGCTGAATCTCCATCATCCGGCTGGGATTTTCTTTCAGCTGTTTTTGCCCCAGCTGGTTATTGCTGACCACCATGCCAATACTCTGTTTTTCAAAGGTGGCATGTTTGAGCAGTTCCATCATCATGGCTAAAGCTGGTTCCAATTTTTCCGGGTCAGACAGCACCCGTAATTTGACAATAAACATATCTCGATAGGCTCGCGCACTAAACTGCGCACCGACCTGTTCAAACACGGCAGCCACTTGTTGTGCGTTATATTTGGGCGTGCCTTCATCTAAGAGCTGGGCGGCCATATTGGCCACGCCGTATAAGCCGCTTTCAATTTCCCGATCACGCGCGGCACCGGCATTAAAGGTCAGCTGTATATCCAGAATTGGCAAGTCCTGTGTTTCCACAAACAGGGTTCTGACCTGATAGCGGTTATTCAGGTCATGCACATAAGGCGCGCGATAATCCAATTTCTGCTGATTAATATTTCTGAGACTTTGCAGCAGCGGCAGAGATTGCAAGGTATTTGGATTTTCATCCACTTCGGCGGTGGTATTAACATTGGCCTGTGCAGAACTGATCGCAAATAAGCTGGCCACCAGAACGCAGGAACGGAAATAGGGCATGTCGGTATCCTTTAGGGTGACTTGCTGTGTGGACGCAAATATAAGGTGGTCAAATTGTCACGCACAAAATAGACATTGGCGATGCGTTGAATGTCTTGCGGGCGTACGGTTTCAAAATGCTGGGGCAGCTCATCCATCAGGCGATAACTCAATCCATTCACCTCCAGATTACCCATCATCTTGGCCTGTCCAGCCAGATCATCCTGACTATAAAGCAAATTCGACACAAACTTGGCTGTCACGCGTTTCACTTCCTGTTCATGCACCAGCTCGGTTTTTAGGCGTTCAATTTCAGCCTGAATCGCCTGTTCGGCTTCGGCCAGATCCACGCCATCCACCGGTAAAGCTGAAATGGTAAACAGGCTGTCGCCACGATTATATGGATCATAGCTGACGCTTAAGGCGCTTAAGAGTTTTTGCTCACGAATCAGACGCTGCTGCAGACGAGAAGAAATGCCGCTGTCTAATAAATGCTGAATAATGGTGAGTGCATAGGCATCTTGCGGATTGGTCGCAGTCGTTAGCGAACGGACATTCCAGGCCATATACAAATTCGGCACCTGAACCGGAAAATTCAGTTCCATGTGCCGATAGCCCAGACGTTCAAATTCGCGGACATCATTGCGGGCTGGCAGGCTGCGCGCTGGAATATCGGCAAAGTATTTTTGTACCTGGAGCAAAGCCGCTTCAGCATTAACATCGCCGACAATAATTAAAATGGCATTATTCGGGCTATACCACTGCTTGTACCACTGACGTAAATCCTCCAGCTGGATATTTTGCAGATCTTTCATATGCCCAATAATTGGCTGGCGATAATGACTGGTCGGGTAGGCAATCCATTTAAACCGTTCAAAAGCCAAAGCACGCGGATTGTCATCGGTACGCTGGCGCCGTTCTTCCATCACCACTTTGATTTCGGTGGCAAAATCCTGCTGGCGCAGCAATAAATTACGCATCCGGTCGGCTTCAAGCTCCAGCGCCATCGGAAAATAGGTTTTTGGATACAGCTGATAATAATTGGTGTAATTGGTAAAGGTCGAGGCATTGACCCGGCCGCCGTAAATCCGGCTGAGTCGGGTAAATTCATCATTTGGCACTTTATGCGTGCCCTTGAACATCATATGTTCCAGCGCATGGGAAATACCGAGTAAATTTCCCGACTCATCACTGCTACCAACTTTGTACCAGATTTGAGTCATCACCATCGGCGAACGATGATCTTCACGAATAATGACTTTTAAACCGTTTTTTAACGTGGTTTCAACGGTACTGCGTGCCAGCTCGCTTTGAGTATTGGCCGCCAAAGCGCTCGATGAGAAACCGATCAGAAGTAGGGTAAGGGCGAAACGTTGTTGTTTTAAATGATGAACCACAGCAGGCAAAATTTTATTGTTCAGTATCACAAAGATGATCCGCAATGCATCTGTATTTGCTTTCATTCTTCAGAAACGGGGCAGTGAAAGCAAGGGAATCCTGTAACTTTTTGCAGCCTGCGACACATGATTGGCAATGACAAGTCAAAGCGGGCAGTTTATGTTAGAATCCAACTTTTTAACGCACTGCTTTTCAAGGATTCGGCATGCAACAGCAATCTAATGGGCAAAATAAATTTTTGATTGATGCTGATATCGGGGATGACGATGTCACTTTACCAAGTTTACCTGCGGTAAATGTACCTATCGTTGAAACACCTAAAGTAGAACAAGCACCTGTTTCTGCGCCTGTAGCCACAGAAGCAGCTGAAGAGAAATCAAAAGGCGGTTTCTTCAGCCGTATGAAAGAAGGGTTAACCAAAACCCGTAAAAACTTTGCCGATGGGATGGTCAACATCTTAATTGGTGGCAAAGAAATTGATGATGAACTTTTAGAAGAAGTTGAAGAGCAATTGCTGGTGGCCGATATTGGTGTCGATGCCACCAAAACCATTATTGCCAACCTGACTGAACGTACCGCGCGTGGTGATCTGATTTATTCACACTCGTTGTATAAAGCCTTGCAGGAAGAGCTGGTGGCTTTACTGGCGCCGCGTGTTAAACCGTTGCATATTGACTCGAATAAAAATCCGTATGTCATTCTGGTGGTGGGCGTGAATGGTGTGGGTAAAACCACCACCATTGGTAAGCTGGCCAAACGTTTACAAGGTGAAGGCAAGAAAGTCATGCTGGCCGCTGGTGATACCTTCCGTGCCGCAGCGACTGAACAGTTGCAAATCTGGGGCGAGCGTAATGATGTTGCTGTGGTCGCGCAAGGTCATGGTGCAGACAGTGCCTCGGTCATTTTTGATGCCTTTGAAAGTGCGCGTGCCAAAGGTATGGATGTCTTGATTGCCGATACTGCAGGGCGTTTGCATAACAAAGGTCATTTAATGCAGGAACTGACCAAAGTTAAACGCGTGATGCAAAAAATTGATGCCACTGCACCGCACGAAGTGATGCTGGTGGTAGATGCCGGTACTGGTCAGAATGCGATTAACCAGGTTGAAATGTTTGATGAAGCGGTTGGCTTGACGGGTTTAACCATCACCAAACTGGATGGTACCGCCAAAGGTGGTGTGCTGTTTAATATTGCCAGCCGTACCCATGTGCCTATCCGCTTTATTGGGGTGGGTGAAAAAATTGACGACCTACGTCCATTTTCAGCCAAGTCCTTTGTGGCAGCGCTGTTTGAAACAGACAAATAAGCAGCTCAACAACTCCGCGATTTGCGGAGTTTTTTTATATATCCTTTAAACTGTAAAAAACCAATAACTGATATAAACCTAGAGCAGGGATGATGCTCATCCGCTTTGACGTGCTTTAAAATCTAACTTGTTTTCATAAAATCTACGATAAGCGCGGTTATTGTTCCATAAATGCAACACATTGTTATAAAACTGGGGCTATTTTCCAGCCCAGGCAGCCACTAAGATAAATCCATCTGTTATAAACACAAGACCATACCAAGGAAAAAGATATGTCATTTAAAGATCATTTACTTAAACGCCGTACCATTTACTCAATTGGTAAAAATGTGGCGCTAGATGAAGCAAAAATTGAAGAAATTATTAAAGAAGCCGTTCGTTTAAGCCCATCTTCGTTTAACTCGCAAACTTCACGTGTGGTGATTCTGTTTGGTGAGTCACATGCCAAATTCTGGGAAATTGTACGTGAAACCTTGCGTAAAATGGTGCCGGCTGAAAACTTTGCATCAACTGACAGCAAAATTAGCAGCTTTGCCGCAGGTTTTGGTACTGCGTTATTCTATGAAGACCAAGATGTCGTGAAAGCACTGCAAGAACAATTTGAACTATATGCAGATAACTTCCCGGTATGGTCAGAGCATTCAACAGGGATTGCCCAGTTTGCAACCTGGATTGCGCTGGCAGAAAACAACATTGGTGCATCGCTACAGCATTACAACCCGATTATTGATGAAGAAGTTGCGGCGACCTTTGATGTACCAGCCAACTGGAAATTAAGAGCGCAACTGGTGTTCGGTTCAATTGAAGCACCAGCAGGTGATAAAGAGTTTATGAATGATGCAGATCGTTTTAAAACTTTTCACTAAGTTGCACAGCTAAACCAAAGAAAGGGCGCATTCAGCGCTCTTTTTTTATGGCAAAACGCCACTAAAAAGAGAGAAATTGGGCTTTAATAGTTTTTGTCATAAAACTGTCATTTCAGCGCTGCATAGTGCAACTAAAATTGAACAATCGACTAGAGTGAACAGCATGGCTTTACGTTTATCCTTCGCAGCACTGGCTTTAAGTTTAAGTAGTACAGCTTTTTCCGCAGTGACTATTACGGCACCGGAAGAAATTAAAGTTGAAGGTTTAAATGGTCAGGAAGTGAAAAGCCGTCTGTTTAGCAGCAATCATAACTATAGCGTGCAGCCTGGCGAGAATGTGCTGAGCGTACGTTATGTACAGTTTTTTGAAGAGCATCCGGGCATTGGTTCACACGATATTGTACGTTCGGGCATCGTGCATATTAAAACTCCGGTTTTACAAGATAAAGCCACATACCGTTTAGGGCTGGTGAATCCACCAAAAACGCATGATGATGCCAAGGAGTTTGCCAAGCAGCCGGTATTCGGTTTATTTGATGCGAAAAATCAGCTGCTGGTGCAGCAGGCTGGAGCCAAAGATTTAAACCGTGGCATTTTACAAAACTTATTTAGTACTTCTTCAACAGAATCTGCGCAGGCCGCACCTGTATCGGTGACACAACCAGCAGCGGTGTATAGTCCGCAAGCAGTCGTGACAACCAAACCCGTTGCAACTGTTAGCAATGTTGCCGGTGCAGATCAGCAACTGATTCAGCTGTGGCAACAAGCGTCTAAAACAGAACGACAAAAATTTATGTCGTGGCTGGCAGAACAGGCCAATTAAAAACCGCAATAAAATGAAAAGATTATAAAACCAGCTTCGGCTGGTTTTTTATTTATAGATTTAAAGTCTAAGTGGACTACTTTATTTTTATAATTACTTAGCTAAACTTAGTAATACAGATGAAATATGCAGCAATCTGGTTTAAAAATAACCAGACAGGTACTTTTTTCTTAAAACTTTATAAAATGTGCTTGCAATGATTCTGAAATCCTCTAGAATGCACCCCATACCGACGAGATACACGGTGATGAACGAAGCGGATCGCTGAGTTGTTGAGTGTTTTGAGTCCAGCTTCTGGCACTGACGAGGTGTTGGAAAGATCATTAAGAGATTATGAAGAACAACTTGTGTGGATTTTTACTGGTTGATTAATCGAATATATTTTCATTGATTGATTGGTTTAAATTACTCGAAGTTTATTTGAGCGAAATTTAAGTCAGAAAATTGATGAGCCAGAATTAGTACTTTGTCTTAACTAAAGTACACAATGATTTTAACTGAAGAGTTTGATCATGGCTCAGATTGAACGCTGGCGGCAGGCTTAACACATGCAAGTCGAGCGGAGCGAGGGTGCTTGCACCTTAGCTTAGCGGCGGACGGGTGAGTAATGCTT
>NZ_VPBA01000063.1:0-8267 GCF_013418945.1 Acinetobacter sp. YH12112
AAAAAAAAAAAGTTTCACTCTTTTGAAAAAAAAAATTGTTAACTGAATGAAAAAAAATCAAATCTATTCCCTTGTTTTTCCGCATTTTTTAAACACGTCCTAAAATATTGGACACGTTGTGTGATCCCCACATATAAATATTCGGCAAAATTACATGATATATATATGTAAAACTATACTCTCAATATCTGTAAATTTTACAGTCTATTAGACACAAACTTTAGACAACAATAGGCATGGCTTTACAACATGAAAAGTCTCACAGTTCTTGAATTATCCAAGCTTTACGGCATTAATAGGCAGACTATTTACAATCACGTAAAGAAAGGAATTTTAAGCAGAAATTCAGATAATAAGATTGATTTATCCGAAGCTATTCGTGTATTTGGGGAACCATCCAAAAAACAGGATGTAAAAGAGCCTGTAAAAGTTGACAGTCCAAATTCGGCAGAAGTTTTACTACTTAGACAGCAGATAGACCTTCTAAAAAATCAGCTAGATGATGCAAAAAATAGAGAAAGCTTCTATCAAAATCAAATTGAAACTATGCAACGCCTATTGGAAGCTCCAAAAACCAATACAACACAATCTGATGATCCTGGATCAACACAGGCAGAATCCACGGTAGAAGAAAAAGAGGACGTCATAGCTATGCCTCCTAAGGAATCAGAGGTTATCGAGAATAAGCGTATTCCAGTCCCTGAACATATTGAGCCAGAACCAGAAAAAAGGGGCTTCTGGAGCCGTTTTTTCAAGCCCTATGGATGATAGGACTATTTAATCAGACTAATCAAAACCGTGGAACAATGATCAATAATTGATCGTGAAACATAAAAAATCACTAAAACAGCCTGAGCGTGACTGCTTAGGCTGTTTTTACATCCATAAGACATTGTTTTAAAATGGTTTTTACAAAACGTTTCGTATAACGTGTATTATGTTAATTTTAGAAAATCTTAAGATAATTATTAATGAGTGGCTTAATGAATAAAGAAATTTCTGTATTACTGCATGACGTTCCTACTCATGCAGATTACGCATGTGATGCAACAGATTTAGATCCAGAAGATATTCCTGAAGATCGTATAGAACAAGTCATAAATTTATTAAATTCTTCTGATGAAAATATTGTATTTGAGGCAGCAAAACTTCTGACTAATTGGGGACAATCCTCTGGTTTTGATGCATTAGTAAATTTATTAAATGAAAATAAATTAGTTGGTTATATAGATCATCGTTTACATGGTTATGATGATACACTTCAGCATGTACTTAGAGCTTTTGTTCGTTATTGGGCATTCCAAGCTGATCTAGGATTTGGTGAACAGGCTAGAATAAAAATATTTCATCCTATACAAAAGATTATAGAAATATCTAATACAGAACCATTTGATATTAGTCGCTTATTTTGGTTAATTGATGATGAAAAATACGATGAATATATTCCTTTAATTAAAAACCATTTAATCCAAATAATAGATCATCCTGAATTACAATTTTGGAAAATCCATGATGCTATTGAACTGATGCTGAAATTAGAGCCTGAGTTTGTTCATAATTTATTAGAAGAAAAAGGCAAAACATTGGAAGACTTTAAAATTAACACTTTATAAAGTTATACATTTAACATAATGGTGGTTATACGCAATACACTTGTATATTAATATAAATTTCAAGCACTTAATAAAAAAAGAAAAATCCAAAAATGAGCAAAAAGTCGATTTTGAAACAAGTCGGCTTTTTTATGAGCAGGTTTGATATGTTTTGCCAATAAAATCGATCAAAAAACATTCATATTTCGCTTTTTCCCTGATAACTCAATGCTTGCACTTCGGAAATTATCCGCAATTTCTGCGGATAAGCCTTGGGGTAAGTTTTGAGCAATCTTGTAAGCCAAGGCTGACATGAATTAGGGAGCATTGCGTCTATGTCAGTATGGGGATTTTTCATATGATGGGGACATAGAGAACAGGATGTTCCAACACATAAAACAATAATGATAAGTACGACACCAGGACGTGAGGTACGACAGGAGTTATACCTAAACACCCAATATGAAAAAGCCCGACAGGATGTCGGGCTTTTTTATTGACTAAGTTTTTAAGATTTAAACTTATTTAATAAGTAATAAACACTCTTTAACATCTCTATACCGAGTACCTTGTCGACCTAATGTCATATGCTGATGATCCGTAGTTAATATCTCTATTTTTGAGCTATCCCATACAGAAGACGCAAGCTCCATCATGGTTTCTAGGCTGATCATTCCTGTATTACTATAACTAAGTGCTAATTGAGAATTAGTCAGTTCAACCCCCTTAAACATATCTAAAAAGGCATCCTCAACCTTAGTTTTGATACAGAAAGGCGATTGGTGTCTGTCTTCTCTATAGCGTCCTTTGACGATCACATTGTTCTTTTTCTGAATCTCAGGATAGTCATATAAAACTAAGGTTTCTAAAGCATGATAGAAACGACTGTAATGTACAAAGCAATACGGAGGATCAGCATATACTGTCCCACCTTCAAACGTCTCTAATGCTTCTTTAAAATCACCCGATAAGAAAGCTGAACTGACGTTGGATTCAGTATTTAAGCCATAAGTACATAATTCATTAAATTTCTTCTGGAAAAATTTGAAAACTTCTTTTTTTCTATAAATACAAATGTCATTAAAAGAGGAGTTCGTTTTTGCATCTCTGTACTGAGCATAATGGCCTGTACCTTGACTGCAATAAGCCATGGCATACATTAAAGAAGACAAAAAAATTGGATAGATCGGCTTATTTTTATATTCATCTGCAATTTGTCTTAAAGCATCAATCCATAAACATTGTTCATAGGACCACCATGTACCAGAATAGTCCTTTGCAAATAAATGATAATCATACAAGAACTCTTTATTGATTAAATCTTTTTGGCTTTCTTCTAAAGAATTGAAATCATCAATATTAGTTAAGTTAATGTAATCAACAAGATATTCTTTTTGACCATTAGCTTCTACGAGACTTAAAGTCTTCTGGTAAATATGATCAATATCTGGAATATCGCTATCTCGTAAACTAACTAAATAAGTCTGTGAAAGAACCTTTGAATATTCCTGGATGTCATTAGAAACAAAATTAACTTGTTTCCCAATCGCCCCTGCCAGTGAAGCACTCCCAGCAAATAGATCTAATACGGCTCTATCCTTTTGATGAACAAAATTAATCCCATCAACAATAAAATCAATAATCTTGGTTTTAGAACCCATATATTTGATTAAACTAGGAAATGGTTGTGGGGTTAACATAGGAATCCTTAATAAAAAAACAAAATCCCAAATTAGGATTTTGTTTTTTGATTCTATGCAATAAAGTCTTGAGAGTCAAACAGAGAAAATAGATGGATAAAAATTTAATGAAATCTTTGTGCATCCAAGCATTAAAGCAAATGAGACTTGATGCTCAGATCACTCAATCTCAATTAGCTAAAATGCTAGGAAAACCACAAAGCTTTGTTTCTAAATATGAAAATGGTGATAGATCTCTAGAAATTACTGAAGTCTATTTGATCTGCAAAGAATTAAATAAATCACTATGCGATTTTGAGGAAGTTTTAGAAAATCTCATTCAAGAGTCTGTTTAACTAAACTCATCATAAAGACTTGCTTTAATACCAATTGCTATAACAGGACAGCCACCAGAACCTTGACCAAATAGCTTGCTTCTTAATTTACCCATATGGGTTGTAGAGGAACCATAAGACGCACCTTTCCCTAAACTTTTGAACAGCTCCTGTAACTCCGAAGCTCTGGTAATCACCACGCCTACAGATACAGCACCTAAATCAAATAACAGTCGGAAGTTATTTAAATCCCTATCAAAAAATGGGTCTTTATTATTCCACTCTACTTCAATAGCAACTTTATTTTTAAAACAGTCAATTTTATGAGTAGGGACTTCCGTCACAGTACTATTTTTCAAAGTTGGTGTAACAGTATTCTTTCCGTTGTCAGTAGCTAATTTGATTAGCTCATATTCATCCAAATGAATAGCTGTTTTAAATTCAGTTTCCCCCCAACCTCTTGCATATAAAAAACTATCTAGCTGGTCTGCAACAGTAGATTTTCGTCCACCCGGAGCAATAACTTCACTTCTTCTTAAAACGAAAGCTGAAAGTAAATCTACTAGATCATCCCACTCATTAGGAAAGACATGTCTCAGCACAGAAATACCATTACGGTATTCCTCAATTTCATAGTTATCTCGGATATATTGCGGGAAAAGTAGAACAGACATAGTTTGAATAAATATGAGCTTATAATAAATGTTTCGTATTAAAGCATAATTTACTTTTTAACATAAAAATCTCTTATTCAAAATTCGCTCGAATGTAAGTACAAGCCTGACTCAATCCTGGCTTACTTTACGTTTTTTAATTTTAAAAGTTCCACGACTCGCTACTCGTTGAGCAAGTTCAGGATTACGCCCAGATAAGTGTTTAATCACAATTGGGGGACCATTGAGTTCCTTAAGTAGTACAGTATCGTTTTCAACATACATAACTGGTCCACTTTGAGCTGTGGAAATAAAGCTTTCATATATTTTGCTGCGTGTTTGGCCTCGGCTCTCAAATCATCAATTTCTTGCCGTGTCAGGTAATAATCATCAGGATGCTTAGACATATCATCGCCTTTAGTAGCTTTAGAAACAGACCCAAAAGCCTTAATCAATATCCTTATAGTAGCTATCTTGATAAATATAGCCATCAGAACTCTTAGACTGCAAAAACTTCTTGCCTTGATCGCTTTCTTTCCACATTAAAAGCAATTTTCTTGACTCTAGGTTAGCTTGATCTCGAATATCCCGAAAATAGGTATGTATCTCAGTATTATTCTTAATTTTGGGGGTTGAAGCCCGGACATAGCTCAGATTCAGTTTTCGTCCACCCGCACTTAAAAAGCTACGGTTCATTTTGGACTGGAAATAAGCTGTAAACATGCCATAGAGTTTACCGATCTGGACACGTACACCACGATAGCCAATATATCCTTCAAGGCTGAGAAGATACTTTTCAAAATGCTCTTTCACATCAGTATTTGATTTCTTGTTTTGGTAGCTATTTACAAGATTAACCCCCCTTTGACGTACGGCCTCAAAGGTATCTTGCTTTAACCGCCAAGTGAAATTGGTCGCATGTTTTGTATTTTCGCTCAATCCTATTTCCTGCAACTCCTTAATGCTTTTGGCGCGTTTGGTGAGCTGTAAAAACTGATAGTCTCCTATATTTAAAGTTAGCTTTTGAAAGGTCTCGCATCCTTTAATTTGTTTGGCAAGTTGCGCATTTAGATAATCAAGATGGTCATATTTATTTTGAATTATTGCACCATCAGGTAACCGCAACAGCAAATCATTCACTCGACAAAGCAAGAGCAACATCGGAGATTGAAGTTCATATAGCTTATTCTCACTTTTTGATTTATCACGCAAATAACGATAAACATCAGCATCTGTAAGATTCTGTTTACGAACACACAGGCCATTAGCAACGATGCAACTAAACGTACTTTGTCCGGATAAAAATTTTCGATATTGCTGCTGTGGCGTATTCAGCAAGTCATAGCGATCGTTCCATTTTTCGAGGATTGCTTCGGCTTTACTAAAACTCGATGGTCTAACCAAAATTCCAAGATCGTACCCTTTAGAGAAGCAAGCCAATATCGTATGAGTGATTTCTTTTGTTCCCGTCGTGTAATAAATCATTTTTCATTTTAAGTCTAAAATTTTAATGATTAATATATCCTTATTTGTAGATTCTTAAAGGTATTTCAAAGATTTTTTTAATAGTGATCTTTTAAGATCACTTTTTTAAGGATAATAGCCAGAACTGGCTATTCTATAATAAGCAGTTCCTTGGATTCGACTTGACATGGTCTCTGCTACGCATAAGATGGTTCTTGTAGATATTGTTTTTCAGTTGGACTGCCAATCCGTACATTCAATTTTCCTTAAATTGTTTGTTCATGGATTGCCAACCATGAACAAACAACATTACCCCTTTTCGCAACCTGCCAAGTTGTGAAAAGTTTTATCGGTGAAGCTGCATACGTCCGAAAGGTAGTTGGTGCGGCTACGATAGGGGCTGGCGGGTGTGAATCCCGCTTTCTACCTGTTACAAAGTTATGTTCACATGTTTATGTGATGCACGTAGGGCGACACGGAAACGGGCATTGACGGGTTATCAGCGTTTACAACATACGACTGATAACTTAGTAAATTAACCCTGTTTTATTTGTTACGGTGAGCCATCTCAGGGATTGAGTGAATGGCGTTAATAACCGCTTGGCAGATGCTTCGTAAGGGCATAGTCAAGGCGCACAGGTGGGCTTTTGAGATGATCGTGAGGTCATAGGGGAATGAGGTGTTAAACTGGATTTCTCGGCACGTCACGGTGAATTGCCGAATTCGTAGAGATACGTTGCAATTTGCTTTGGCGGTCAATGGATAGCTCAAGCCTGTAAGGTCGGCTCTGTCAACATACAACTACAGAACAGTTGATGGCAGTCGATATGCGTAGAGTAAGTGCTTTACCTTATTAACTTAACTAGAAAATATAAGCTAGGAATGACTTGGAACTGCGGTCTGGCGAAGTATGGAGTTGATTTTAGTTAAGTTAGAGATAAGCGTACTACTCGATTTCAATGTTAATCATTGGGATCAAAGACAAGTAGAACTAACGTGGGCGCACTTCACACCGTTTGAGTTGTAGATATTTAATTTCTGGTTGATAAGTTCACAGAAAAGCGATTCTAGGCAAACAACAAGGTGGTGATCGGTGACGGTCTTTAGAAGTGTTAGAGAATCAGACAAGTACAAAACCTTTGCTACATCGAGGTTGCAGACAGTTCGAGCGAATAAAAACGTAAGCGCTGTTAATTGGGAAAGTCTATACCGATGAGTTGGTAACGTTTAAGGTGATTGGAGACAGATTTTTTTCGGTAATATTCGATGGCATCAACATGCTTTGGCTAGCATGATTTACCGAAAAAGCTGTCTTAAAACGATTCTACAAATCATGAAAATGAATTGCCCTGGCAGGTAATGATATTTTCAAACTGTTGATGCAGTATAAATACGTAGAAACTAGCGGTTTAAGAACCCAGACCCCTTTAAGGGGCTGGGTTTGTCTTTAAATAATTAAAATATCTCTATTTCTCTCTTATTTTCGATTTAAGCACTCTATTTTTTATAACGTAGTAAACCTCAAAAAAAGAGTTAGCAAGGCTATAACCCCTCATTTTTCGCATTTAAACCAACACTTTTAATAAAATCAAAGATAAGTAAGAAAATTATATAAGATGTTATAAATGCTCTCACTCTCTCAAGATCACCACACCCCTCGCTTTGCTCGGGCTGATGGTGAACGTTGAGAGAGTTTCGGCAATACTCACCCTAAGAGCTTGCAAAAAAATTGCTTGCTCTCGAAGTATTGCCTGTACACCTTTCGGGCTGACGGAGCCACGCATCGGTCGTATCTGCAAAGGGTAATTGTGCTTTCCCTTATAGGCTGAGATTACGATTCACACACCGCATCGACACGTTCCCAAACCAACTGAACCCAACTATCTCCGCAAGGGTTTCCCCAATTTACGATTTAAGCCAAGTATTCAGCTACTCATCACGTTGTTGCTTTGTCGATTTCCCCTAGTAGCAACTCTTGCTTTATCCATATAAAACAATCGCTGTGGTGCGCTAGCGTCGCTTAATCCTTCCACCCACACCACATGCCAACCGTCAAAAACGGACACGCAGAAGCAGGCAAAGCTCGAAATACAAAAAGTATTGCTTATTTAATGGACACAAAACGATTCAATAACGAAGTAAATCAGGTTTAGACTTGAAATTACTGCCCATAACTGTAAAAATAGTTGGACAGGTACAAGCCTTTGGTGAAATCCGCACGAGTTGGTAGCTCTGCTGATCTTCGTTATCTGATGCGTCAACATCAAATAACTGCGTACCGCTGAATATAAGAAAAACTCGTCAATACTGCAAGGTATTGGCGAGTTTTTTTTACTCATTTCAATGCCTTAAGTTTCACTCTTTTAATTTTTTTTATAAAAAATCGTCTACATCTTATTGATTATTTTCCTTTTTCAAAAAAAAAAAAGTTTCACTCTTTTGAAAAAAAAAATTGTTAACTGAATGAAAAAAAATCAAATCTATTCCCTTGTTTTTCCGCATTTTTTAAACACGTCCTAAAATATTGGACACGTTGTGTGATCC
>NZ_VPBA01000064.1:0-7925 GCF_013418945.1 Acinetobacter sp. YH12112
CTGGTGCGATCCAGCTGAAAGAAGGCGTTGAAATGGTTATGCCAGGCGACAACGTTGAAATGTCAGTAGAATTAATCCACCCAATCGCAATGGACGCTGGTTTACGCTTCGCGATCCGTGAAGGTGGTCGTACTGTAGGTGCTGGTGTAGTTTCTAAAGTAACTGCATAATCACTTCTATAGTGTGAAAAAAGCGTCCCAAAGGGACGCTTTTTTTATCTTTGCAGATTAAATTGTCTGACAATTTAACTGCAAGCTGTCCTAAACTGATATTCGCCTGACCTTAACTGCACTTATCTCCATATCAGAACCACGTAAGATAAAGCTGAAGAAAATAAATAAAAGTTTCAGGTGAGACGCTTCACTTGAAAGGAGTTGAGGTCATGAATGCTAAAGTAAATATTACCAACCGCGCAGGTGCCAGTTTCCCGGTACGTCGTATGGCGTTTGAGTTTGATCAGGTTCCAGAATACTGGATGCAAGGTTCGGCTGGCCTGACGCATTTTATGACCGCTTTATCTGCCTTGTTTCCAGCCGGTGAAAAATTCTTTATTGATAGTGTACGTGCAGTGCGTTACCACCCGGCAATTAAAGATAATCAGGAACTGCAAAAAGAAATTTCAGCCTTTATTGGCCAGGAAGCCATGCATACCCAGGAGCATGTTGGCTTTAATGCCTCGGCACAAAAATATGGCCATGATGTAGAACGTTTAGATCGTTATACCGATAAAGTGATTCAAGGTGCGCGTAAGGTATTTGCCGGTGTCGGTAAACCCTTTGGTATTACCCAAGAAATGGTTGATTTGACTGCAACCACCGCACTGGAACATTTTACCGCGACCATTGCCACCCAGTTGCTGCGTAATTCGCATATTCAGGAACTGATGAGCGATGACACCATGAAAACCATGTGGCTGTGGCATGCGATTGAAGAAAACGAGCATAAAGCCGTGGCCTATGATGTGTTTGAGGGTGTATTCGGCCAAGGCACCAAAGCCTATTTACTGCGCACCAGCTCACTGGTTGCCGCCATGCTGACCTTATTTGTGGTGCAAAACTATTTCCTGTTCCGTCTGTTAAAAGAAGACAAACAGCTAAATCTGGAGGCGTTCAAGGCCATTTATACCTATGCTTATAGTCCCTCTAAGGGCATTATTACCGGTATGGGCCGTGAGATGCTGGCATATTTCCGCCCGGGCTTTCATCCGAACGATTTAGATACCGTCAGTCTGCTGGACACATGGAAAGCCAAATTGGGCTTCTAACGGTGTTGACTCTTGGGGCAATGAAAATTGCCCTTTTTTTTGCTCGATTTTTTATCCAGAGCTCTTATAATGCGAACTTTGTTTTGACCGATGATGAACGAAGATGATTCGTTTAATGCAACACGCTGATATCCATAGTGTATTTAACATTGAGCAACAGGTACAAAGCCATCCCTGGAGCTTGAAACAGTTTGCTGAAGCGGTAGACAGCTATCAATGTACCGTAATCGAGCAGCAAGGACAGCTGGTCGGGTTCTGTATTTTGCAGCCGGTGCTGGATGAAGCCAACCTGTTGCTGATGGCGGTTGCGCCTGACCAGCAGGGGAAGGGACTAGGTTATCAGCTGTTGGAGCATTCGATTGAGCAGTTGCCGAATCAGCCGGTACAAATTTTTCTGGAAGTGCGTGAAAGCAATACCGCGGCTATCCGTCTGTATGAAAAAGCTGGCTTTCATCAGATTGATGTGCGCAAAAATTATTATCCAAATCCGGATGGCACACGTGAACATGCGGTTATTATGGTTAAAGCCTGTAGTGATGATTTTGCCGCGCTCTTCTCATCACCTTAATTTTTAAAATTATTGGGTTTTATTTGATAATCGAATTATTCCAACCACTGGGCAGGGTGGTCATGAGAGAGTTTCCCAATTGCCGGATTTCTTCGCTGCTTAAGCTGCGGTTGAGCCGGCGCCATTGGCCATCAATCAGCAATTCCAGCGGTACATACTGCGATTTATAATTCATTTTATTGGAATGCGGCACCCAATAGCCTAAATAAACATAAGGCAGTCCGAGTTTCTGGGTGTGTTCAATCTGCTTTAAGATCGCAAATACGCCCAAGGAGCGGCGGTTTTCATCCGGATCAAAGAAGGTATACACCGCAGACAGGCCATCATCGAGCAGGTCGCAGGTCGAGACCGCAATTAGCCGGTCTTGGTGCCAAAGCTCTAAAAAGAAACTGTCGGTGCAGCTGTGCACCAGAAATTTTTCAAACTGATCCTGACTTGGCGGATACATATCGCCATCGGCATGGCGTTCATTAATATAACGCTCATACAGCGCATAATGCTGTTCATTGGCTTCTTGGGTAGAGCGGATGGTGACGTGCAGGTCCTGATTGCGTTTCCAGGCTTTTTTCTGGGTGCTGTTCATTTGAAATTCGTGTACCGGCACGCGCGAAGACAGACATTGACGGCATAAATGGCATTCCGGCCGATAGACAAAGTCACCGCTACGACGAAAGCCCATGCGTGACAGTTCAGACAGGGTCACCACATCAATCCGGTGCGCCGGATCTAAAAACACCATGCGAGCAGATTTATCATCCAGATAACTGCAGTTATGCGGCGGCGTAATATAATATTGTAATTCGTTGAGCAGGGATTTCGGTTGATATGAATTCATGGCAATCCCTCTTTATTTATTCATCCAGTGAGTCGTTTTGCGCTATTGTTTTACTTGAAAATACACCCTCCTGGTATTTTTTCCAATCTATCGCCGGCTGTTTTACAACATCTTGTAACGATTTTAAGTATGCTTGGCGAGTTATTGTACAGGCGCCCAGACTTAATAGATGGTCATTGACCAGCTGGCAGTCAATCCAGGGCAGGGCGTTGTCGCGGCCAATCAGCATTAAGGTATAAAACGCCATTTTAGAGACATCTGTGCGCTGGCTAAACATTGACTCGCCAAAGCAGCCGCGGCCAATGGTGACGCCATACAAACCACCGACCAGCGCATCCTGCTCCCAGACTTCGACACTATAGCCATAACCGGCCTCAAACAGGTCAATATAGCCCTGAATGATGTCTTCGGAAATCCAGGTGTCATTGGCATAGGCCCGTGGCAGCGAACAACAGCGAATCACCCGTTCAAAGGCCTGATTGATGCTAATCCGGTAATCACCTTTTTTCATGTTACGCAGCAGTGACTTGCTTGGATGATAATCCTGAGGGCGGATAATGCAGCGCGGCTCGGGACTCCACCAGCAAATCGGATCACCGTCGGAAAACCACGGAAACAGGCCGTGCGTATAAGCTTCAAACAGGGTCGAGGGGGACAGGTCTGCACCAATACAAATCAGTCCTTCACCCTGTGGATCAGCTTCATCAGGATGGGGGAAAATAAATTGTGAGGGTGCAAGTGCGGTCATACAGCTACTCTGAATCGAAACAGATCTCTATCATACATAAAAAAGCCGCCCAGATTGGGCGGCTTGTGCTTTAGGCAAAATTATTCACCTAAGGCATCCAGATATTTTTCAGCGTCCAGTGCCGCCATACAGCCTGAACCTGCAGAGGTAATCGCTTGACGATAGACGCTGTCTGCCACGTCACCAGCTGCGAATACGCCCGGTACAGAGGTTTGGGTCGCGTTACCGGCAGTACCGCTTTGAACCTGAATATAACCATCACGCAAGTTTAACTGACCTTCAAACATGCCCGTATTTGGCTTGTGACCAATCGCCACGAACATACCAGATACATCTACATTCTGGATTGAACCATCGACAGTAGATTTCAAACGTACTGCAGTCACGCCAGATTGTGCATCACCCAAGACTTCATCGACCTGGTTGTTCCAGAGAATGCTGATTTTGCCTTCTTTTTCTTTGGCAAAAATATGATCTTGTAGAATTTTCTCTGAACGCAGGCTGTCACGACGGTGTACCAGGGTCACGTGAGAGGCGATATTGGAAAGATACAGCGCTTCTTCAACTGCGGTATTACCACCACCAACAACCATCACGTTCTGGTTTTTATAGAAGAAACCATCACAGGTAGCACAGGCACTAACGCCTTGGCCCATGAATTTGGCTTCAGATTCCAGACCGAGGTATTGGGCCGTAGCACCGGTGGCGATAATTAAGGCATCACAGGTGAACTCTTCCATATCGCCTTTGAGCACGAATGGACGCACACTTAAATCGACTTCATTGATATGGTCATAGACAATTTCGGTCCCGAAACGTTCTGCATGGGCCTGCATACGTTCCATGAGCACTGGTCCTGTCAGACCTTCCGGATCGCCCGGCCAGTTATCTACTTCTGTTGTCGTCGTAAGTTGACCACCGAGTTGTAAACCTGCAATTAAGGTCGGTTTTAAATTGGCACGTGCAGCATAAACGGCAGCACTATAACCTGCAGGTCCTGAACCTAAAATAATCAAACGTGAATGACGAGCACCCATCTGTAGCATCCTTTTATTATTGAGCAATTTATGGAATTATACGTGAAACTGTATAACAGTTGTGTGAGATTCAGTGGATATTATTGATCATAGAAATCGATTTAAGCTATATAGAAAAAGTTAACAACTGACTTCAATAATCTTGCATCTTTTTTGCTGCAACAGGTGCATAATATCTATTTTATGGCCATGCCAAACTGGCGGGTTGCACAAGAACATTTATGAAAAATTGGTTACAGGACAGTATATGACTGCGGTGTCGGGTGCTTATGCACAGCGCTTAATAATGACATTATTTTTGGTCTCATTCGGGATTTATCTGTTCCTTGCGACAGTCACCTATACCCCTTTTGATCCGGGCTGGATGCATTTGTCTAGTGATACCCAGCAGGTGTCCAATGCCAGCGGGGTCGCCGGCGCATGGATTGCCGACCTGTTGTTCGGCTTTTTGGGCTGGGCCAGTCTGCTGATTCCGCTGTACCTGTTTATTGAAGCCATTCAGGTGTGGTGGCCGCGTAGTTTCCTGAACCGTCCTTTCCGTTATGCGGCGCAGTTCTTTATTTTGCTGGCCACTGCCAGTCTATTGTATTTGTTCTGGCAAGTGCCGGCCGATACACTGGAAAATGCTTCTGGCGGGATTATTGGGTATGAACTGGGGCAGAGCCTGTCGCAGCTGCTCACTATTTATGGTGCAGCTTTTTTCCTGCTGGTGTTCTGGGGTGTCCTGTTTACACTGGCCTTTGGGATTAAATGGAACCGGACCTGGGTGACTTTAAAAGCCACGCCAGCTTATTTACAAGACCTGTTTTACCGTGATGTGCCTAAAGCTGATCAACCGGCACCGGTCGTTAAAAAAACAGTGGTGGCCGCTGCACCGGCTGCAGCCGAAGTGGTTACGCCGGCACCAGAACATCGTGAAGTCGAAGAAGCTCCGGTGGCACCAGCGGTGTCCCGTCATGAACAGGTGGCCGAGCGTCTGTTTGATGATATGGTCGAGCGTGAACAGCAGCGTTCTGCAGAGCAGGATCTGCTGGATGAAGAAGAGCAGGTCTTTGAGCAGACGGTCGAAAAAGCCCATCGCCTGACCCAGGACAGTCAGCGTGTGGTGGCAACCGGTGAAGTCTGGCGTGCGCTGAATGATGATGCTGACCAGAAGCACAGTCAGGATATTCATGAGCTGTTACGTGCTTCTCAGGATCAGATTCCGCACGCACCGAAAGATCATTTTAATGCAGTGGTCCAGCCCGTGCATGATGCACCGCCTGCATCGAATACGCCGCAGTCTAATATTGACTGGGATGATGACGAAATCTTTGACGAATTGCTGGCTGCTGTACCGAATGGGAAAGCTGCTCAGGATCTGCATAGTCCATTTAATAGTCAGTCGCAGCCTGAACCTGCACCGCACATCCAGCCGGTGCCAGACGTACAAGCGGTTGAAATGCCATCGGCTGCCACAGCGCAGTATGCAAGCCCGAAAAACCGTCTGAGTGATGAAGAATTTGAAGGGCTGGATGATCTGCTGGTTGATGATCTGAAGCCAGAAGCACCTGCCCCAAGAACTACCAGCAGTTATGCGCAGTCTTCGGCTTTTGTACAGGCGCCTATTCAGCATCATGCTGCGGTAAGTGCCACAGCGGCTGCACCAGTGGTCAATGACGCGGTGAAAGAAGCCCTATCGAAAGAAGAATTCATTGAGGCGTGGCATGAAACTGCCGGCAAACCGCAAGAAGAAGATGAATTTGACTTTGATGCGCCATTAACCGATGCCATGGGCCGTCCAATGTCGCGTGCCATGCAGGTCGCAGAGAAACGTCGTGATTTATCACCATTGCCGGGTCTGGAGCTACTGGATAAGGTCGATCCAAATAAAAAGGTCAACTTCACCGCAGAGCAGCTGGAGCGTTTATCTGAACTGCTGGAAATCAAGCTGCAGGAATTTAATGTCAAAGCCAAAGTGGTGGAAGCGCAGCCGGGACCGGTAGTTACACGTTTTGAGCTGGATCTGGCGCCGGGGGTAAAAGCCTCGAAAGTCACCAATATTTCCCGTGACCTGGCCCGTTCCATGTCGATGGCTTCGGTGCGTGTGGTCGAGGTGATTCCGGGCAAACCGTATATCGGTATTGAGGTGCCAAACAGTACCCGCGAAATGGTGCGTCTGATTGAGCTGGTGCAAACCCCGAAATTTGAAGATCAGGATGGCATCCTGTCGATGGCGATGGGTAAAGATATTTCTGGTAATCCGGTGATTACCGAACTGGGCAAAGCGCCGCATATGCTGGTTGCGGGGACCACCGGTTCGGGTAAATCGGTGGCGGTGAACTCGATGATTCTGTCGATGTTGCTTAAATACAAGCCGGATCAACTGCGTTTAATTCTGATTGACCCGAAACAGCTGGAACTGGCCAACTATAACGATATTCCACATTTGTTAACGCCGGTAGTGACGGATATGAAAGATGCCGTCAGCGCCCTGAACTGGTGTGTCAATGAAATGGAACGCCGTTATAAGCTGATGTCATTCCTGAAAATCCGTAAACTCAGCGACTATAACCGCAAAGTCGAAGAAGCCCTGGCCAATGGCGAAGACCTGATTGATCCGACCTGGAAACCGGGCGATTCAGCAACCCAGGAACGTGCACCGCGCTTGACGCCGTTACCATCAATTGTGATTGTGGCGGATGAGTTTGCCGACATGATTATGCAGGTGGGTAAAAAAGCCGAAGAAATGATTACCCGTCTGGCACAGAAATCACGTGCGGCGGGGATTCACTTATTGCTGGCTACCCAGCGTCCATCGGTGGATGTCATTACCGGTCTGATCAAGGCCAACATCCCGACTCGCGTGGCCTTGCGCGTGAACTCAAAAATTGACTCACGGACTATTCTGGATGCTGGCGGGGCAGAAGACCTGCTTGGTCATGGTGACATGCTGTTCCTTGGACCAGGTAAAATTGAACCGGAACGTGTGCATGGTGCCTTTATTTCCGATGATGAAGTCAACCGGATTTGTGATGCCTGGCGTGAACGGGGTTCACCGGATTATGTCGATGAAATTCTGACTCCATTTGATGAAGAACCAGCGTCACGTGGTTTTGAAGATGGTGGTGATGGCGGCTCAGACCGTGATGCGCTGTATGACCAGTGTGTGGCCTTTGTGCTGGAAACCCGTAAAGTATCGGTATCGTCTTTACAGCGTAAGTTTAGCCTCGGTTATAACCGTGCGGCGCGTATTGTCGATCAGATGCAGGAGCAGGGTATTGTCAGTGAACAGGGTCCGAACGGCAAGCGTGAAATTCTGGTTTAAGCTGTTCTCGATCTTTATAAACAAAGCCCACCAATAGGTGTAATGCCAGTCAGTTAAGAGATTGACTGGCTTTTTCTTGGGTATTTTTGAGGTTTTCCTTTTACAACCCTTGGATAACTCCTCACTCTTCTCTCAGGTATAACATACCGATTAGATTTCTCCATTA
>NZ_VPBA01000065.1:0-7010 GCF_013418945.1 Acinetobacter sp. YH12112
AATCCATGTTGCAAAGCGACTGAAGCAATTGAAACGTCCGGTGCTTTACAAGCCTGAACGATCTGCTGTTTAAATTCAGCACTGTATGTTCTTCGTTTTTTCGCAAGAGATGCGATGGATGTCTGATGATTTGTAGTCATAAATTTAAGTCCCCACTTGTTTCTAAGTGGGGACTAAATTAAGGCTTATAGGATGAATTCAGAAGGTGTGTTCAGCGGACGCTTACCCTTTAGCTCCCATTTTTACTATATTTTTAAAGTTTTAAGCGTGTTGTACTGTGAGTTTTAAGCCTAAAGCATTTACTACACGATTAATCGTATCAAAACGTGGTGCTGAATCCTGACGTAGGGCTTTGTAGAGTGCTTCACGCCCAATCCCTGCTTCTTTAGCGATTTGAGTCATGCCACGAGCTTTAGCAATAACACCAAGTGCATGGGCTAATTCAGCTGGATCATTTTCTTCAAGAACCATATTGAGATACATCACAATGTCTTCTTCAGTTTTGAGCGACTCAGCCATATCAAAACTTGGTAAATCAGCGACTTTAACCATTTTAATCCTCCAATGTTTTCGATAGTTTGACTGCCCGATCGATGTCTTGTTGTTGAGTTGATTTATCTCCACCACCAAGCATTACAATCACAACGTCACCATGTTGGATGTAATACATCCTCCATCCAGAACCGAAGAATTCTCTCATTTCCCAAACGCCATCTTGGAGAGGTTTAATGTCTCCCCAGTTTCCACGTTGAACCTTATCTAATCGACGATTCAGGCGGATACGGGTCATATTGTCTTTAATGCCATCCAACCATTCATCAAATTCTGGAAGACGTTTAATTTCAATCATGAGGATTCCTTATCTTCTCACTATATTGTATTCGATCGAATACAATATGCAAGTAATTTATACGAACATCCATTAATTTCGTATAACACCATTATGTTAAATACATAATTTTTTTGGTTAAAATTTAAACTTTTTTACTGTTTTTCAGGCAAGATGCATATTTTTTTGAAGCCATACTTTCCTTGTCAGATGTTCAAACATTTTAAGGAGAAAGCAATGACACAAACAGCGAATGATCAACGTGCTACAGTAAAAAATCCTAATAATATTCAACATGCGCAGAATCAGGACAACCGTAGCCGACAATTGAATCCTAATCATAAACCTACGAAATCTAAATAAGGATGAAAACTATGAGCACAGCAGGTTGGCCTAGTACTACTGGAAATCCATCAGGTGGTGGCCGAGACAATAATCCACCTCGTAAATAAAAATTTATTTATCTTGTAATATCAATTCAGAAGGCCAAAGATATTGGCCTTCTGAAGGATATTTCTTCAGGAAGGCTTCCCATATCACGATAAAATCTTCTGATGTAGCTAACGTAGAAACGCTGGCTGTTTTTTGAAAATGTTTATAATAAAAGTCTTGCCAAAAATATATTAACCATAGGCCAGCTATGGCATTAATACTTTCAAACCACTTATCTTCTGGAAGTTCATTTTTCAGGAATAAATAATTCTCTTCTGAGACTTGTTCATAAATTTCATCATTTTTAAACTCACCATAAGGTAGACCTAGGAACTCATAGACTTCATTCAAGTAGCATAGTCTTCTGTTTTCTCTAACTTTTTTAATTAGTTGTATAAATTCTTTAATTTGTTCATCTTCGAGAGAAGGATCTAACCATTGCTCAAAACCATTAGTTGGAGGAATAGTCTTCAGAATCTCGACTTTATGTCCTTTTGTTGCTTCAAACTTTGCATTTATCTTTAAGATAAATAAAAGAAAATCTGTAAAAGTTTTTGATGGGAAGTATGGTCGTTTATTTTTAAACTTAAACTTTAATGCTTGGTTTAGTGAGATTGATTGGAATCCCCACTTCTTAGAAATTAAATGATCTAAGTGAATTAAAATTAGCAGTATATTGACGCCAGAATTTCTAAGCATCTCATGACTAATAATATTCTTTAAATCACCGTTAAAGCTAAAGTTATTTACCAGAAAATCATGTAGTTTGCAGACATCTTCATATAAAAAATTATTTTTTTCTAATTCTGAAAATAGCTTTATATGCTCATTCCAATAAAAAAAATCGTTATTCTTAATTGGATATAGTTCTAAGATTTTTAAGCAGTATGCAAAATTATAGTTTTCTTCATCTACAGCTAAAGAAGTTGCTGAATTAAGTACGAAAAACCCCATTTCTGAAGCAAATTCGGATTTAATTTTAACTTTAGCTATTTCATCATTTTTAAATGGAACATTAGTATATTTTTTCTCAATTTTACCTAGTTTCTTAGCCAGGTTTTTATCCATATTTTTCAATATTAAACAGTAGAATTCTAAAGGATTCATGGATGCCCTAATTTTTTAAAAAATCTAAAATTAACATAATACACCTTATACGAAATGCGTTTGTAACTCCAAAATAGAAATGTCCGGTTTCTCCAAAGTAAAAATGTCCGCTTTTAGAATATGCGCTTTTGCGATTATCGAAGCGGACGGTTTGATATGTTGGTGTCTATGTCGGATAAAGAACTTAAACGATTGTCGGTCGTGCAGGAAATCTGCGATCAACGCATAACTCAATCCCAGGCTGCTCAGCTACTTCATATTTCAGAACGTCAGATCAGGCGTTTACTGCAAAAATACAAAGCTCAAGGCCCAGCTGCATTAGCCCATGCCGGTCGTGGTCAAACCAGCAATTCCAGGCTTCCTGAAGAACTCAGGCTCAAGTGCCTCAATATGGTTGCTGAGCAATTCCATGGTTTCGGACCCACTTTAGCGCATGAAAAGCTGACTACCATTCATGGATTCGATATTTCAGTGGAAACCCTGCGTTCCTGGATGATTGCAGCCGATTTATGGATTCCTCGCTCCAAACGCCTGAAACGCCCATATCAGCCTCGTTATAACCGGGACTGTTATGGTGAACTGATCCAAATTGATGGCTCACATCATGACTGGTTTGAAGGAAGAGCCCCTAAATGCTGTCTATTGGTGTTTATCGATGACGCCACAGGAAAATTGCAGCACTTACGCTTCTGTGAGTCAGAATCAGCCTTTGACTATATGATTTCAACACGTTTGTATGTTGAGCAGCATGGTAAGCCTTTAGCCTTCTACAGCGATAAACATTCAGTCTTCAGGGTGAATCAAAGCAGCAAGAAAGACACCAAGATTACGCAATTTGGGCGCGTACTCAGCACCCTGAATATCGATATTATCTTCGCTAATTCACCACAGGCCAAAGGCCGTGTAGAACGAGCCAATAGAACGCTTCAGGACCGTCTGATCAAAGAAATGCGCCTGGAAGGCATCTGTTCGATTGAACAAGCGAATGCCTGGCTACCCTGCTTCATTGAGCAATTCAATCAGAAGTTTGCCAAGATGGCCTTTAATCCCAAGGATCTACACCGGACTGTCACTGAAACAGCCGAAGAATTAGATGATATTTTTACCTGGCGTGAACCCCGCAGAGTCACGAATAGCCTGACGATTACTTATGATAAATGCGTATATCTCCTGGAAAACACGGAAGAAAACCAAAGATTGATTAGTAAGTATCTTGAGTTCCTGGAATACCCGGATGGTACAGTCGCGATTGAATATCAGGGAAGAAAAATCAATTACAGCATCTTCGATAAATTAAGTCAGCTTAACCAGCGAGAGATTGTTGAGAATAAACGTTTAGGTGCAGTTCTCAATCATATTCAACAACAGCATGAAGAATTGGAACAGCAAAACAAACGTAATCGTTCTCAATCTATGCCAAGCAGACGTGCACAGAAGACAGTAATCAAAGAACGAAATCTGAATCCTGTGCTTGACTTGGAAATGTCTGTATAGGACATTTCTATTTGGTTTTAAGGTAGGACATTACTACTTAGGAATAACAGCGTTATAATTCTCTATAGAAATCAATGCTGTAGTTTCTAGTTGATAGCCCATCTTCCCCAAGGTGGGCTTTTTTTATGATTTTTCACGTTCCACGCTTATTATTTAATCAAAAGACCTCTTGCGAAAGTATAGTTTATCTAATTTTTGAATTGGCTAAAACCTCATAAAATATAGCTTTTGGCTGCTTAAAATTTGACTAACGCAAGAATTCTAAAGTTTCTCAACTTTGATTAGCTCAAATAAATACCATTTCTCTTTTTCTAGGTCTCTTTAAATCACGAATTATGTAACTATAGAGTATAGCCTAACGGAACAAAATAAAGTCTTAAAAAGCAACTCAAAAACCGTATTTATAGACTTAATATTTAATTTCGGTACAATATGTATTTAATTATCTAAACTCTAACGGTACAGAATGCCTAATCAGGTCGGATATATTCGAGTCAGTTCAACTGAACAAAATACTGAACGTCAATTAGATGGAATCAGCCTGGATAAGACCTTTACTGAAAAGGCAAGCGGTGGTAGCCGTGAACGTCCTCAGTTAAATGCAATGCTCGACTATCTGCGTGAAGGTGATACGGTGCATGTTCATAGTATTGATCGTCTGGCACGTAATACAAATGATCTGAACGAAATTGTGAATAGTCTGAATGATCGTGGTATAACCATTATTTTTCATAAAGAGAATTTGACCTTCAGTCATGATGTAGCACAATCGGCAATAAATAAACTCATGTTTCAGATGCTTGCTGCATTTGCAGAGTTTGAACGCTCCATGATCCGTGAGCGTCAAAAGGAAGGAATTGCAAAAGCCAAAGCGAAGGGCTTATATAAGGGAAGAAAGCGGAAGGTTGACTATGTTGAAATACGAAAAGCAATGGCTGAAGAAAATTCAACATTTAGAGGTGTTGCAGAAAAGTTTAAAGTAGGGATAGCAACAGTACAAAGAGCTTTAAAAGAAGAAACTAATAATCAATAAGGTTGATTAATGAAGACGCTTAGATATTCAAATTTAGAAAAGATCATGACCATTTATACTGAAATTTCTACTTATATTACATTTCATAATGCGACTGGTTTAACAGATATAAATAAATCAATGGAAGATTTTTGAACCGTACCGGGTTTGTCGGAGACCAAGCTTTCTGAGAGAATGTCCCGATGAAAAAAGTAAAATATACCCCTGAAATCAGAGAAAGAGCGGTTCAATTATTGATTGAATCCGAGAAAGATTATCCATCGAATTGGGCTGCGATCACCGCTATTGCTCCCTGAGCAGTATACTGCGCAAGGGTTGTACTCCTGAAACACTACGTGTTTGGTATCAAAAATATTTAGATAAACAAAATCCAGTTAAAGTACAGCAGCTTTCAGACCAAGAACGTATCAAACAACTCGAACGCGAAAATAAAGAACTGCAACGCGCCAATGAAATTCTACGTAAAGCAGCCGCTTTTTTCGCCCAGGCGGAGCTCGACCGCCCACACAAATAATGGTGGATTTTATCCATAATAATAAAGAGCTGTACGGAGTCGAGGCGATTTGTAGAATTTTACCGATCGCACCTTCAACCTATTACCGGACTCTAGATCTCTGTGAAAATCCAGAACATCGAGCAAAGCGAGATTTACATGACTTGCATCATGCTGAGGAGATTAAACGAATTTGGAAGGAAAGTTCAGGTCGGTATGGTGTACGTAAAGTCTGGCAAAAACTGAAACGTGAAGGCTATATTATTGCGCGCTGTACTGTTGCTCGATTAATGCAAAAGCTAGGTATAAAAGGTGTTTGGCGTGGTAAGAACAAACAAACCACCCGTAGCCGAGATGATCAAAAACGAGCGGATGACTTGGTAAAACGTAATTTTACTGCTGATCATCCTGACCAACTGTGGGTGAGTGACTTTACGTATATTCAAACAAATTCAGGCTGGGTTTATACTGCATTTATTATTGATGTGTTCTCACGAGCAATTGTTGGATGGAAAGTATCGACACGGATGAATACAGATATGGTGCTCGATGCATTGGAGCAAGCATTGCATGATCGAGGCATGCCAAAGAATGTGATTCATCATTCCGACAGAGGTGTGCAATATCTTTCCATTCGCTATACCAATCGTTTAGAAGCAGCAAATTTACGAGCATCAGTCGGTACGACTGGTGATTCATACGATAATGCTTTGGCTGAAACGGTGAATGGCTTATACAAAACAGAGGTGATTGAATATCTAAAAGCAGATTGGCAAGGTTTAGCGGATGTACAACTTGCGACACTAAATTGGGTAGATTGGTTCAATAAAGAGCGTGTACATAGTGCACTAGGTTATGTATCACCTTTTGATTTTGAAGCAATGTACTATGATAAGATTAACCCGTTAGGTCAGGTGGCCTAACTTAAATAAAAAACTCTCCGACAAACCCGGTACGGTTCAGTTGATTGAATTATAGGGGCTATCAATGCGAGTTGGAAAATCAAAAAAAGAAGCTTTGGCTTCTTTTTTTTTTGATCATCTAATTGCGAAGCAAAAGATAATCGGATAAAATGTAGCAATTCATATTCGTAAGCGTGGAGTAATCAGATGGGAAATTCCAAGTCATCAGACAAGTAAGCCGCAACAACCAGTATTGTTGTTGCGGCGCTCTGTAAGGCTAGTCTCATCTGATTGCTGACGAGCAGACGTCGCCCGGTATTCCTTAATCGAGGGTTGATTCGTCATGACCACCACACGCCCCGCGTGGGCCTATACGCTGCCGGCAGCACTGCTGCTGATGGCTCCTTTCGACATCCTCGCTTCACTGGCGATGGATATTTATCTCCCTGTCGTTCCAGCGATGCCCGGCATCCTGAACACGACGCCCGCTATGATCCAACTCACGTTGAGCCTCTATATGGTGATGCTCGGCGTGGGCCAGGTGATTTTTGGTCCGCTCTCAGACAGAATCGGGCGACGGCCAATTCTACTTGCGGGCGCAACGGCTTTCGTCATTGCGTCTCTGGGAGCAGCTTGGTCTTCAACTGCACCGGCCTTTGTCGCTTTCCGTCTACTTCAAGCAGTGGGCGCGTCGGCCATGCTGGTGGCGACGTTCGCGAC
>NZ_VPBA01000066.1:0-6928 GCF_013418945.1 Acinetobacter sp. YH12112
GCTTACGCGCCTGCGCAATGGCTGCGTCTGGCGCCAGATACCGGCCTCCATCGGAGAAACTGTCCGAGGTTATGTTGACGATGCCGAAAATGATGAGCGATTTATTCATGGGGGCTTCTATAATAATAATAATCGAGCATGAGTCTCATACGGATGCTCGGGTCGAAAGGGAATCCCCAGGCGAGTAACCTGTTTGCGGTGATCCATTAGCTGCAGGAGCAGAAGAGCATACATCTGGAAGCAAAGCCAGGAAAGCGGCCTATGGAGCTGTGCGGCAGCGCTCAGTAGGCAATTTTTCAAAATATTGTTAAGCCTTTTCTGAGCATGGTATTTTTCATGGTATTACCAATTAGCAGGAAAATAAGCCATTGAATATAAAAGATAAAAATGTCTTGTTTACAATAGAGTGGGAGTGACTGGCACTCACAGGCAATGTCTGGCACTGGCTGGCATCACAGCTGAGACTTCAATATCTCGCAGCTGAGCGATAAACTGTATAAAAACACAGTATCGCAAGGATGCGGATCATGCCCCAAGTGGCGGCCAGGATGGCCAGCCGGGACGAGAACACTGGTCGTTACCAGCGTCACCGGCCCGAGCAAACCCTGCTCTATCGGATCGTCGAAGAATACTACCCGACGTTCGCTGCCCATTTGGCGGCGCAGGGCAGGGAACTGCCCGGCTATGTGCAACGCGAGTTTGACGACTACCTCAAATGCGGCCGTCTCGAACACGGCTTTCTGCGGGTGCGTTGTGAGTCGTGTCACGCTGAGCACCTGGTTGCGTTCAGCTGCAAACGTCGGGGCTTCTGTCCTAGTTGTGGCGCACGGCGTATGGCCGAAAGCGCCGCGCTACTGGTCGATGAGGTTCTGCCCGTACAGCCCATGCGCCAATGGGTACTCAGCTTTCCCTTTCAATTGCGCTTTCTGTTCGCCAGCCGGCCGGAGGTCATGGGCCGGGTGTTGGGCATCGTTTACCGCGTCATCGCCACGCATCTGGTCAAGAAAGCGGGCTATACCCACCAAGCGGCCAAGACCGGTGCCGTCACCCTGATCCAGCGCTTCGGCAGTGCACTGAACCTCAACATTCACTTTCACATGCTGTTCCTCGATGGCGTGTACGTTGAGCGTCCCAATGGAACAGCCCGGTTCCTCTGGGTCAGGGCGCCGACCAGCGCCGAACTCACCCAACTGGCGCACACCATCGCCCATCGGGTCGGCCGCTATTTGGAGCGGCAAGGCCTACTGGAGCGGGATGCTGAAAACAGTTACCTGGCCTTGGATGCGGTGGATGAAGATGCGATGACTCCACTGCTGGGGCATTCCATCACGTATCGCATCGCCGTGGGGCCACAGGCAGGGCGCAAGGTGTTCACCCTGCAGACACTGCCCGCCTGCGACCCGGAAGATCAGTTTGGTGACATGCCCGGTAAGGTTGCCGGTTTCTCGCTACATGCCGGCGTAGCGGCCAAGGCCCATGAGCGCAGCAAACTCGAACGGCTGTGCCACTACATCAGCCGCCCGGCGGTGTCTGAGAAACGGCTGTCGCTCACGAAGAATGGCAACGTGCGCTACCAGCTTAAGACGCCGTACCGGGACGGCACCACGCATGTGATCTTTGAGCCGCTGGACTTCATCGCAAGACTGTCGGCGTTGGTGCCGAAGCCACGTGTGAACCTTACCCGGTTTCATGGGGTGTTTGCGCCCAACAGCAAGCACCGCGCCCTGGTTACACCTGCCATGAGGGGCAAGGGGAGCAAAAAGGTCAAGGTATCGGATGAGCCGCCAACACCCGCTGGGCGGCGAGCGTCGATGAAATGGGCACAGCGGCTCAAGCGTGTATTCCAAATCGACATCGAGACTTGCAGCGAATGCGGCGGTGCCATGAAGGTGATTGCCTGTATTGAAGATCCGGTAGTGATCAAGCAGATCCTCGACCATCTGAAGCAAAAAGCCGAAACCAACGAGTCCAGCCCGTTGCCCGAGAGCCGGGCACCACCGGCTGGCCTGTCGCCGGGTCTGTTTACCTGACCCGTCCCAAACGATTCCGATCACGATGCTGCGGTAATTCAGCCGCGGCAGGGATGCGTTATGCCGGCGGCTTGGGTTGGCCCCGGCTGTCGGGAAAAACGGGTGAATTTTCGGCGGGATCGATGGCTACACGGGCCGGATTCAGAATCACCCACTGGCAAAGCAGGCCGTCATTCGCGGTCTACAGTGGCTGGACTTGGAGAAAAACGGCGTTTATTCTTCCTATACTCATATGCAAATAAGTAGTAACCTTTTTCCAATTAAGTACCCTTTTATTTAATATCTTTGAGTTCTGCTTCTGTGGACTTTTTCTAATTTTGATTGTTCTTTTAAAAGTTTTTGATAAGAACCTTCTACGAGTTTTTTCTTGTCTTGGCATACAAACTGCTTATATGTATCGAACATTTTAATCCATTGAATATATGTCCAATCGGAAAAATTTAGTTCACTATCTAAATTGATAATTTTTTTCAAACGTTTTTGCTGTTCATAAGAAAAAATATTTTTTGTTTTTTGTTTAAAATTTAATCCTGGGGCAGTATACATATATGATAAAAAATCCCAATATTCTAACATTGTTGCTTTTTTTATATCACAATATTCTTTTTTATGGAAATGCACAAGAACTATAGACACGTTGGGTTTTGGTTTAAAATCTGAAGGCAAAAACTCATAAGCCAGTTTTATATCATATAACGGTTTGAACATAAGTGATTTTAATGTGTCTTTATAATATGGAGTGCCTGCGTATTTTAACATTGCTTCGTACTGCATTATAATATACATATCTTGTGGCGGGTTGATTGCTGTTAGTAATCTTGTTAAGATTTCTCCCGTCATATTAAACGGTATATTAGAAAAAACTTTATAATTGCCATCAGGAAGTTTTATGTTCATAAAATCTTGATTGATAAGTGTTAGTTTTTCACTATTCAAGTTTTGCTTTAAAAATTGATACAAAGAGGTGTCTAATTCAATTGCAATTACACTTTTACTTACTCTTAATAAATGTTCGGTTATTATGCCTTTTCCCGGACCTATTTCATATACAATGTCAGTATTATTTATATTGCTATTTTCAACAAGGCTACTAACTAATTTTTTATCGTGTAAGAAATTTTGTGAATCCCTAATATTTCTTTCCATAAATTCCCTTTAATTGCATAATCTTTAATAGTTTATATAATTAATTATAAGATGAAACGTACAGTTTGTCAACTATTGCCATTTAAATTGGACATATAGCAAGCATACAAAATAATGGTGTTTTTACATATAAAAAACTACTAATACTGGTTACAAATCTTAAACCAAATAAAAATTTGCATAAAAAAAGATGTGATGATTATTAAATTCTTCACAACTTTTATATGTTAATATTTAACCAAAACATTAGATTTTAATATGTTTAGTATTTTACTCTCATACTGGCACCGTGAAGTCTACGTCAATTCCCCAAACATTTAGAGTAAGTGCAAAAAAGCCATTTTTAAAATTTGTTTCGGACAAGTAAAAAGTTTTAGGCTCATCAATTCCCCAATAATATATATCTATATATTCTGCATAAAGAAATTTTTGAGATTCTTCATCGTATTTTATGCCTTCGACACCATATCCCTCTTGAAACCTATAATCGCCTAGTATATTGACAAATTCATGTGATAGATAAGGTATTGCATAGTTTTCATCATTGTTATCGTAGACAGCAATTAAGAGTTGGAATTCATAAGTATCATCATTAGAGTCGATTGCATTAATCGTTATCCATTGTAAACCGACACTTGTGTTGTCATATACAAAATCCTCACCTATTAAAACGGTAATAAACTCATTTGAAATTTCATTAAAATCGTAGAGATCGTAAATTAGTACCTCAAAATCTAATTTTAGACCCGAAAAATCCAAATCCATTGGCACAATTAGTAATGGATTTCTGTTGATTGAACCATATGAGGCATAGCTAACACCATAGTCAATTATGTCAGAATAATCAGTTATGTCAGAAAGATCCATATCGGCTATATTAATTATAACTTGTGAATCATGTATTACATCCCCATCTTTAGCAACTAAAAAGGTTTTTGAGGTGAAATAATCTTTTTCATCAACAACGCGAATCTCAACTTTCTAAACTCTTGAAATAAAAAGGACATAACACAATTTAGATTTCGACTAAGAAAACTACCTCATGTTATGTCCATTTACGAATTTATCATTTCTGTGTATTTATTCATAGACTCTTGCTATTCACTTATCGTCAAAAAGCCATTAAGAACGAGAGGATTCCCCCCAGCTTTAACCGATATTGAAATAATTACGATACAAATTGTAGGTGAATTTTTAGGATTGGATTCTGATAAAAATATCTGGAAATATTTTAAACACAATTACTTAGAATGGTTTCCAAAATTGGGGTCATATCCTAATTTTTGTAAACATTGTGCAAACTTATGGCAAGTCAGTCAGCAAATTATGACCAAGGTTAGAAAAACCTTTATGCACGATAACATTCATTTTATTGATGGTTTTCCTATTCCTGTTTGTTGCTATGCTCGAGCAAAAAGACATAAAAACTTCAAAGAACATGCAGGTTTTAGTTATTGTGCAGCTAAACAAGAAAAATATTATGGTTTTAAAGGACATATTGTGATTAATTTCTCAGGAATGATTACAGATTATACTTTTGCTCCCGCAAACTGCGATGAACGAGATGTTGCACCTGAAATTACACAGAATATTCATGGTTTGCTTGGTGCAGATAAAGGGTATTTAAGACCTGAATTAAAAAAATACTATGATTTACAGTGTGTTGATTTACAAACACCATTTAGAAAAAATATGGTTGACGATCGACCCAAAGAAGCGATGAGAATACTGATGAATGCCCGAAGGAAAATTGAAACAGTCATAGGACAACTAACAGCACAGTTTAATATACAAAAAGTCAGGGCTAGAGATCTATGGCATTTATCTCATCGTATCACTCGAAAAATTCTTTCACATACAATTTCAGTCGTTTTAAATTCTCAATTAGGTAATCCTCCTTTACAGTTGGAAAAATTAATTAAAAGTTGAGATTCGCGTATCAACAGTATATTTGATAACTATAAAGCCGTATCCTTCTGTGTCAATGTCATAAGAAACAACCATATCTTTTGTAACTTGAACATTAGAATGTTTGTGGTGATTTATATAATAAATTCCTAGATATAAACTTAGTTTCATGTCGCTTAAGACTTCTTCTAAAGTGGAGCCTAATTTAACGGATTCAGAGTCTATATCAATTTCAATTTTATTATTAAATGCCAAGTTTTTTGAAAAATCATCGCTTGATATTTCATCTAAAATGGTTTTAATTTTTATTTCAAACTCATAACCTTCAATCTCAATTCTTGTATTATGAATGCCTTCATCCAATATTGTTTCTTGATCTTCATCAATTATGTCCTCAAAGCGAACAGTGTTAAAATATCCATTATCGTAAACTAGCACTATATCAGAAAAAAGCATACCTGCATTATATTCATTGATCTCTTCGTCTTCGATTGCGGTATAAAAAATTAGACCATAATTTCCATTAACATCTTTAGTTGGAGAGAGGTTTATAACTGCTAAAACCTCAAATTCCTCGTCATCTGCAACAAACAAGTCTTCGCGTATTAATGCTGCGTATTCGTTAAAGGCAAAAATAACATCTTCCGATATTTGGGTAAATAGAACAGCTTCCCAATTAGAAAAATAAGCATAAAAATCTTGAGTGCCTTTATTTATTACAAGCCGAATTTTCTAAATTACCTAAAGGAGGTAAGGTTCTTTGCTTAGCCGAAGGTGAAGGTCGCAATGCTGTGTTTTTAGCCAAGCAAGGTTATGACGTTACAGCGGTTGACCAGTCTAGCGTCGGCTTAGAAAAAGCACACAAATTGGCGGCTGAACAGGGTGTAAAAATCACCACAGTGGTAGCCAACTTAAATGAGTATGATTTAGGCGTAGACGCTTGGGATGGCATCGTTTCAATTTTCGCTCATGTGCCTCTTGAGTTACGGTTGAAATTGCATAAGCAGGCAGTGGCTGCATTAAAAGAAAATGGCGTCTTTATGCTAGAAGCCTATACAGCTGCTCATATTGACATGGATGGAGTGGGTGGTCCTCCTGCCTCGCAAATAGATATGTTTATGTCGCTTGAAGGGTTGCAGCAAGAACTAAACGGTTTGGATTTTATAATAGGTGCTGAAGTAGAGCGTGAAATCTCTGAAGGAAACTATCACCAGGGTAAAGGAGCAGTCGTTCAAGTGGTTGCCTGTAAGAAATAGTTAGTTAAATAGTAAGTTCTAAGGAAAGTAATGAGTACGTTTAAGCAATGGGTAAACCGTCTTTTAGGAGACGTAGGAACCGTTTTTTACCTATCAATACTCTTTATTGGTTTGTTTTTAATTGCCACAGTCAGTAACCCTGATGGCGTTCAAGAGTTAGCGCAAAAAGCACTGGATGCGACCGCTGATGACTTTGGCTGGTTGTACTTATTAGTGACCAGTGGCTTTGTCATTTTTACACTCTGGTTGGGGTTGTCACGCTTTGGCAGTATTCGCCTCGGGCCTGATGACGAGGCACCCGAGTTTAGCTATGGCTATCGCAAGGATGCGGATCATGCCCCAAGTGGCGGCCAGGATGGCCAGCCGGGACGAGAACACTGGTCGTTACCAGCGTCACCGGCCCGAGCAAACCCTGCTCTATCGGATTGTCGAAGAATACTACCAGACGTTCGCTGCCCATTTGGCAGAGCAGGGAAAGGAATTGCCGGGCTATGTGCAACGGGAATTTGAAGAATTTCTCCAATGCGGGCGGCTGGAGCATGGCTTTCTACGGGTTCGCTGCGAGTCTTGCCACGCCGAGCACCTGGT
>NZ_VPBA01000067.1:0-6158 GCF_013418945.1 Acinetobacter sp. YH12112
GTGAAGAAACCCCTTTCTCTGATGAGGTCCAGAAGCAATACAACCCATCCAATGAACGGATTCAACACGCCAATTACAAGATGGATTTAGAGATCGCTAAATTGAAACGATCTCTATGAATCACACAGCATATTTTAGCAATTATTTTTCATTCACTATGTTTGTAGGCTCACCTGCCACATTCCAGAAAAAAACCGAGACATTAAGCTCGGTTTTCAATAGAACTCTAAATTTTAAAGATACTGTTCTAAAAAGTATGCAAAAAATAGGAGGAATGTACCTGAAATACCTGACACAATAACCAAATAATGTAAATAAAAGAATAAGGGATAATTTTTCAACATTTCTTTTAGCTGTGAATCAGCTATTTTGTGATATCTATCATTCCCATAAAAAGCTTTAAATGAGGTATTAAATTTTATATTTGATATTTCTCTCCAGTAAGCACTGGGAAACATACTCAAATAAAAGAAATCAAATGGTTCCATTAGTCTTTTAAATTTTCTCTCATCCTTATATATAATTTTACAAATTCCTTTTAGATAAATATTGGTATAGATATAAAGACTTATGAAGAAGATCCACAATAAAATAAAGAATAAAAGCCCGACCATTCCGATAAATGTTGTAGGTTCAGTTTTATATAACTTAATAATAAACTCTATCATTTATTTTCCATAACTTTTTCAACTAAATCGTATGATTTACCAGCATAGTGACCTGCAATCTCAGATGTACCTTTAGCGGCAATAGCAGCTCCAGCAGCAACAATACCAATAACAATTAATCCTGTTCCACCTGTAGCCAAACCAACAATTAAAGCTGCTGTAAATGTACTAGCAACAATTCCAGTTCCTAACTTCACTGTCTCAACAACTGTCGTTCTTGCTTTATCCTCTAGTGCAGCTTCATACACTTTTATGCTCGAACCTACAATATCCGTAGCAATAGACACATAGCCTGCTATTTTAAGAAAAAAACCGAGACATTAACTCGGTTTGGCTGTGTTGCACAAAGATTTCATAACTATATGATTTTAAAAGTTTTGATTGTTTTTTGATCCAAAATTAAATTTATTTAAATCAGATGCTTACATATTTATGCAACAAAGCCACTCGGTTTTAGTTTTTGATAGAGTTTCAAATCTTTTTAAAAATAATGTGCATGAATGTATGCATAAAGCATAAATAAAGTACCTAAAATACCTGACACTATAACCAAGTAATGTAGATAAAAAAATACAGGATACTTTTTCAACATTTCCTTTAACTGGGAATCACCTATTTTTTGATATAAATTATTCCCATAGTAGGTTTTAAAAGAAGTATTAAACTTTATATTTGATAATTCTCTCCAATAGGCACTGGGCAACATACTCAAATGAAAGAAATCAAATGGTTCCATCAATCTTGTAAATCGTTTCTCATTCTTATATAAAATTTGGCAAATTCCTTTTAGATAAATATTGGTATAGATATAAAGGCTTATGAAAAATACCCACAGCAAAATAAAAAATAAAAGCCCCAACGTTATGAATGGAATTTTTTTAAATAAAATTAGTATAATTTCCATACTTATTTGCTCACATTTTCTTCAATAACATCATAAGCCGTTCCTGCACCCCATCCAACAATCTCAGATGTACCTTTAGCGGCAATAGCAGCTCCAGCAGCAACAATACCAATAACAATTAATCCTGTTCCACCTGTCGCAAATCCGACAATTAAATAACTTGCATAAATTCCAAAACCAATACCAGCACCAACTTTAGCAGTCTCAACAACTGTTGTTCTTGCTTTATCCTCTGGTGCAGCTTCATACACTTTTATGCTCGAACCTACAATATCCGTAGCAATAGACACATAACCTGCTATTTTAAGAAAAAAACCGAGATATTAACTCGGTTTTCAATAGATCGCTAAAATTTATTTAAAAAATATACTTCTCTAATCCTACACCCAAAAATAGAAGACATATACCGAGAAAACCTGACAACATGAAAGAGTAATGAAGATAAAAGAACATTGGATAATTTCTCAACAACTCTGTTAACTGAGAGTCACCTATTTTGTAATATACATTATTCCCATAGTAGGCTTTAAATGATGTATTAAATTTTATATTTAATATCTCTTTCAAATATGCACTGGGTAAGATACTCAAATAAAAAAAATCAAAGGGTTCCATTAATCTTTTAAATCTCTTCTCATCCTTATATACTATTTTACAAATTCCTTTTAAATAAATATTGGTATAAATATAGAGACTTATTAAAAAAAACCATAGTAAGACAAAGAAAAAAAGACCTATTAAACTAATAAATAAACCTGGTCTATCTTCAAACATGGACAATAAAATTCCCAACATTATTTATTCCTAGCTTCATCCACATAGTCATAGGCTTCACCTACAACATATCCTGTAAGTTCTGATGCACTTTTTGTAGCAAGTGCAGCCGATACTGCTACAATTCCAATAACAATTAATCCTGTGCCACCTGTAGCCAAACCGACAATTAATGCTGCTGTAAATGTGCCAGCAACAATTCCAGTTCCTAGCTTTGCTGTCTCAACCACTGTTGTTCTTGCTTTATCTTCAGGTGCAGCTTCATACACTTTTATGCTTGAACTCACGACATACGTAGCGATAAACACATAGTCATAAAACTTAATAAAAAGCCGAGATGTAATTATCGATCTCGGCTTTTAACACAATTATTTAACCTAGTTCAAAATAATATGACGCCAACATTAGTGACATAAATAAAATTCCAGAAAACAGAATCACATATTGTAAAATAAAAAAAACTGGGAAGCTTGTTAGTAAGCTCTTTAACTGCTCTTGATTCATTTTTAGGAAGAAATCTTTTCTATAAAGACTTTTAAACTTTATCCCTTTCTTTAAATGCAACAGCTCCCTCCAAAAAGTAGTAGGTATAAAGCTAATGTATATAAAATCAAAAGGCTCTAATGGTGCTTTGTACTTTCTTTCATTACCAAAAGCAATCCTGCAAATCCCTCTCAAATTTAAACAAACATATACATACATAACAAAGTATAGTAAAAACATCGCTATAAGGAAAAAGAATGCTAGTGCCCCCATAGGCATTTTTTGAAATACTAAAATAAGTTTATCCATTGTTATTTATCAGCCACAATGTCATACAATCCACCAGCAACATCCCCACTAATATCACCAAAAGCTTTAGATGCTCCAGCTCCCGTTAACGCTACAATCCCAATGACTATAAGTCCAGTTCCACCAGTTGCAAGACCAACAACAATAGCACTTACCACTAATCCAGCACCAATGCCTGCGGTAACTTTAGCAGTCTCAACAACCGTTGTTCTTGCTTTATCCTCAGGTGCAGCTTCATACACTTTTACGCTTGAACTCACAACATCCGCACCAATAGACACATAACCAGCTATTTTTAATTGTGTCGCAAACTTACCGATTTTACCCATTTCTTTGGCGTATTCTTTGAGTCCGCCTTTAAAGTTATTGTCTCTAACCAATGCCGATTGCTTCAACATACGGCGCATATTGGTAGTTTTAATCGACTGATCCCAACGCAAGAATTTCTTAGTTCCTTCGTTATCTAACTCCCTATACAAGTTTGCATACTTCTGTTTGAACTGGGTAAAATTTTTAGGGTTTGCTAACCCTGAGCCTTTGGCTTGTTCTTCGGCATACTTTAGAGCGAGTTCACCATGTAATCTGTAAACCCGATGCGCTTGTCCCTCAACCAATGATAAAGAAGCATCAACCGCCATCTTGTGCTCAAAAAATCCATCTTCTTCTTGCTTATTAAATTTAATCGTTAGGGGATGGTCATTTTCTTCAAAGATATTTTTATTAATAATCTTGGCGTTTTCTCTCAATAATGCATCGTAGAAAAATTCATAGTTTTGTGCGAAAAACACCGCATCAAAATCTTTATCCTTTTTCATTTGCTCTAAATTTTGATGTGCCTGCTGTGCTTGCTTTTTATATTCGGGTAATTCCTTCGCTGTGGTTGAATTTGAGATAATTACCACCTGCCCAGGCTGCAAAACACCCATTGAGACCAAATTAGTCAAATGTGGATTGTTCGCTTTTAAAATTCCCCAATCTTTTTCCGTCAATGGCTTTTTAAATACTCGTTGCGCCCAAGTCATCACAGGTTCAGACTTTTTAACCAAATACCACGCAACCTCACCGTCATTGATTCGTATTTCTTGTATATTTTCTTTAACGTTTTCTGTTTTTCTGACTGTCGTTTTAAACTCAAAAAAACTCCATTTATTGGGTTCAGGATAGGCTTTGGCGGTAAGCGTTTTAATGACCTCGCCCCGATATTTGATTTTATACATCAACAGTCGATTCGGTTGATAGATATGAAACCATTTACCAAATCCTTTTTCATCGAAGTTTCCTTCGTCTTTGAAAATTGTCTTGCCTAGTTCTCTGTTAACAACTAAAAACTGGAAGGAAAAGTCTTTATATTGCAAAGGTGGATTTACTTTAAACTGTAATCGTGAATAGTACGTTGCCATGTTATTCTTCTTCTCCACCGACTTCTTGTGCTTCTTCGATTTCACTCGCCATCACATGAGTCACAAGATCTTGAGCTGATGGTGTTGTATTCAGTTTCATTAAACCTTCGGCATTGGTTACGCCTTTCTGCAAATTACCTGCTTGATCAATAATAAAATAAGGCTTATTTGCAAGTGGAATATTGTCTTTCGCTTTCACTAAATATTGAAGAATATAAGGTTGGTTAGCGACAGGCAAGGTCGGAAGTTGAGTTGAAACTTTCGCTCCATTCTTAAACAAATGCTGCCCTGCTTTTGCTTCGAATTTTGCAGGGGTAATAAAAGTAATTCCTTCTTTATTAATAATTATTTGAGAGCCACCAGCCACTTTATGTCCTTTTAATTTGACAATAATGGTCGTGAGAATACAATAAAATCCCAATCAGAGCATTAACTTTCTCGTATGACGTTTATCATCTCAATCCAATTAGAAGATAGTATTATCGTTGCTGCTGATAAACGTGAAGCAACCGAAGATTATGAATTCCTCTCGGATGATTCAGATAAGCTCTATTTTTGGAAGGATGGCATCATTGCTGGCACAGGGGAAAAAACTGTTTTAGATCGTGCAGTTGAGTTCTTTATTAAATTATCCAAATCCAATCTTGAAGACCTGCCAAAGTGCCTAAAAATATCAAGAATGATGCGAGAGTTAGAAGCACATCATTTCCATATTCAAAACTCAAAATTGACCTATTCTGAATATACCGAAACAGGTGCGCAACTTACATCAATACAGCCTGATGAGCATGGTGAATACATCGCAAAGAAATTTGAAACCAACGAGATTATATTATCTTTCTTCAATCCTGATATTTCGGCTATCGTTGCGAATCTGCAAGATTTATATGCCAATCTTAGACCATTTTCTTCATTTGAAAATCAGAATGACTGGATCAATCATTATTTGAATCATTTGTGTCAAATTTTTAAGATTCAAGCCCATAAGGATAATTTAATGAGTCCTTGTTTTGATGTGTACTTTCAAAACAAAGAGACCTATATATATGGACATATTGCCAATACACATACGGCATTAGCAATATAATTTTATTGAATGAGAGTAAGCCAATTCCCATTGTCCAGTCATAATGCCACTTCATGGTGATGTCATTTAATTCTATTTTTTACTGTGACAAATGTGACAGATCAAAATAATTTTCTTTATTACACGTAGTTATAAAATAAATCTTGTCAGTAAGCGTCCGCTGAGCCCCACTTTTTCTAACTCATTAATACCGCGATAGTGTCCACTAAAATTTAAGTGGACAGCTATTTATGGATTTAAAGACAGTTTGAACCGTACCGGGTTTGTCGGAGAGTCAATATTCTGAGATGAGAAGCATTGCTTCGCAAGACGTAGCGAAGCGTAGTGTCCCGATGACAAAACCAAAATATACCCCTGAAATCAGAGAAAGAGCGGTTCAATTATTGATTGAATCTGAAAAAGATTAGTAAGCGTCCGCTGAACACACCTTATGAATTCATCCTATAAGCCTTAATTTAGTCCCCACTTAAAAACAAGTGGGGACTAAAATTTATGACTACAAATCACCAGACATCCATCGCATCTCTTGCGAA
>NZ_VPBA01000068.1:0-5945 GCF_013418945.1 Acinetobacter sp. YH12112
GAGATCCATGCACGTGTAGCAGTCCTTAACAGATTTACGGAATTAGGTCGCCCACTTACCCAAGTTACGCCTTAAATTTGGCTCAATTAGGGGCGCTTTGCATTTCAAATCTTTGTGCAACAAAGCCGGTTGACAGTAATATATTGGTTTCACTGTTATAAATCCCTGAAATACTTCTGATCCGACTTAAAATTAAATCAAAATTCACCAAATTGTCGGACTGGATTTCTACCAGTAAATCCCATTTGCCATTCGTTGTATGTAAGGTCTGAATAGCCGGATCGAGACGTAGCTCCTTGATGACGGCCTGTGCCTTGTTGCCTTCCACCATAATACTCATCCAGGCCTGAATAAGCTGCGGATTCAGGTTCGGTTTAATGCGTACCGTATAGCCGGTAATGATGCTAGTCGCTTCCATGTACTCGATTCGCTTTTGAACCGTGGCCCGGGAATTTCGGGTTTTCTGCGCAATTTCTGTAATTGAGATACGTGCATTTTCTCTTAACAATCCAAGTATTTTATTGTCCGTTTTATTTTTTTAAACGGATGAATAATTGGTTTTTAATTCTTGATTCTTAGTTATTATTGAATAATAAAAAAAATAATTGGATTTAAGGATAATATTCTAAGCACTATCTGCCTAAACTATTTCTGAATAAAATTCTTTATCCCAAGCTTATTAAAAATCAAAAGTGTATCTCTATTTTATAAGGCTATTCTCTTTAAACGATTTTCACTATAAAAAGAGAGAAGGCTAAACTTGCACTCAATGTTGAAGCAGAGTTTAGCCAGTTCATCTAGTTCAGATTAACGTACAGTTTTCCCCAACCGTGCCAGTAAAATCACTGGAATCAGTCCGACCAGAACAATCAATAAGGCTGCAATTGCGCCTTCTTCATAGGTACCACGTGAGGCTTCGGCATATAACTGCGTGGCCAGGGTTTCCATATTCAGCGGACGTAGCAACAATGTGGCCGGCAGCTCTTTCATACAGTCCACAAAAATCAGTAAGGCTGCTGAAATCAGTGCAGGACGTAATAAAGGCAAATGGATACGGGTCAGAATCCCGCTTTTGCTCTGGCCCAGATTACGTGCGGCATCATCAAAAACGCCATGAATCCGGTTATACCCCGATTCAATCCCGCCAATTGAAATGGCTAGAAAGCGTACCGCATAGGCGTAAATTAAGGTGAAACTGGTGCCTAAAAACAGCAGGCCGGTATCCAGACCAAGCTGGAATTCCAGAAAATCCGCTACGGCGTGATCAATCGCGCCCAAAGACAGCATCAGGCCAATGGCCAGTACGGTGCCCGGAATGGCATAGCCCAAACTGGCAACCCGGCTTAGCCAGCTGCTTCGGCTAAACCGTGCGGTACTCACAATCATAAAGCCAATCAGCATGGTCACAAAAGTGGCAATACTGGCTAAGGTAAGCGTATTGATTGAGGCTTGCAGCAGATATTCAGAGAAACCGGCATATTGTAAACGCTGATAAGATTCGACCAGTAAATGACTGATTGGAATCAGAAAACCAATAATCACCGGAATCAGCCCTAGGCCGAATAGCAGCCAGGCTTTGGCGCCGGTCACTGGCTGGGCGGGCATCAGCCGGCTACGCTGGGCCGAGTTCATATAGCGCTGTTTGCGTCGCCCCAGCCGTTCTACCAGTACCAGCAGGCTAATGATCAGCAACATAAAAATTGCAATCTGGGCGGCACTGGCCAGATCGGACTGGTTGGTCCAGGTCGAATAAATTGACAGGGTCAGGGTTTTAATGCCCAGAAATTCGGTGGCACCAATATCATTGATGGTTTCCATCAGGGCCAGACTGGCACCAACCGCAATGGCCGGGCGAGCCAGCGGAATCGCAACCCGGAAAAATACCTGTTCCGGTTTTAATCCCAGACTGCGCGCTACTTCAATCAGGCTGGCTGACTGCATCAGGAACATGGCACGGGTGCTTAAATAGACATAGGGATACAGCACAAAACTAAGCAGAAAAATCGCGCCCCAGAGCGAGCGGATATTCGGAAACCAGAGCTGCTGCATTTCTAGCTGAAGCCAGTCCCGCAGCAGGGTCTGCACAGGACCAATCGGATGCAAAATATCAATATAGCTATAGGCAATAATATAGGTCGGTACGGCCAAGGGCAGTAACAGTGCCCAGTCCAGAAAACCACGGCCACGGAATTGATAGGCCGTGACCAGCCAGGCACTGCCGGTACCAATCAGAATCGTCAGAATCCCGACACCAAACAGCAACAGGCCGGTTTCAATCAGGGTGGGAGGAATCACATATTGCAGCAGATGGTCCCAAATCTCGCTATTGCCCTGTAAGGCCGTCCAGAGCAAAGCCAGCACAGGCAGACAGGCCAGCAGGGTAAACAGGCCACTGAGTGAAAAAAGTGCAGTTACAGGAGATTTTTTCTGGGTCATCGGGGGATCAACAGGCTGGACATGGACACAAGACTGATAGCACGAGCAGCAGTCTGCCCGCGCTATCTGATGATTCAGGTTTAGTGATTAAACTGGACTTTATCGACCAGCAGATTGGCTGCCTTACGATGGCGAGCAATCTCACTTAAACGCAGTGAATCAATATCTAACTTGCCGAAACTGGCGATAATCGGATCAATCTTCACGCCTGGTTTGATCGGATATTCATAACCACTTTGTGCATACATGGCCTGGGCCTGATCTGAGGCCAGGAACTCCAGTAACTGTACCGCTTCTTTGCGGTTTGGCGCATGTTTGGCTACAACTGCACCAGAGACATTGACATGAGTGCCGCCATTTTTAAAGCGCGGTAACACCACATTAATGGCATTGCCCCAGCGCTGCTGTTCAGCATTGCCATTGCGCATGGTGCCCACATAATAGGTATTGGCCACACCAATATCACAGATTTTACCCAGAATATCGCGCGCCACATCGCGGTCACCGCCACTGGCTGGACGCGCCAGATTGGCTTTAACGCCGCGTAACCAGGTTTCTGCCGCTTTTTCACCATGATGGGCAATATAGGCGGCAATTAACGCGGTATTGTAGGGATGGCTACCCGAACGGATACAGATTTTACCTTTCCATTGCGGATTGGCCAGATCTTCATAATGAATGGCGTTCAGCGGCGTACGTTCTTTGGAGGCATAGACTGCACGGGCACGCATTGACAGGGCATACCAGTGGCCATTGGCTGCACGTAAATTGGCCGGAATGGCATTATTTAATACTTTGGAATTCACGCGCTGGGTGAGGTCCGCTTCGACCAGATCCACCAGATTGCCAAAATCGACGGTCAGCATCACATCGGCCGGTGAACGGCGTCCTTCAGCTTTCACTCGCTCCAGCAGACCATCTTTAATAAATACGGTATTGACCTTAATGCCGCTGCTTTCGGTAAATTCTTTTAATAAGGGCTGAATCAGCACCGGTTCACGCGTGGTATACAGGTTTACCTGCGCGGCTTGCGCCAGACCGCTCAGCGCCAGCAGGCCGCTGGCCAGCAGTGGAATTTTGATTGTTACTTTCATCGTTTTTCATTCCTTATTGTCAATTTAAAAAGCGTTGGCCACTTCAGCCGTGGTGGTTGTATGGGCTTTCGGCTGTGAATCTTGAGCGAAGAAAAAACACTGCTGCAGATCGAGGCGCACATAAACCTGTTCCTGATAAGCGGTCTGTGCCGGGCTGACCTGCGCCAGAATAATAGTCTCGGGGTCCAGTTGCAGGCGTAGCTGTTCGGCATGCCCCATAAAGCTGGAGGACAGCACGGTCGCCGGGATTGCACCGGTAGTCGGCTGGCTAAACACCTGCACCTGATGTGGACGGAAACAGCAGCGGATTGGCTCTTGGTGATGCGCCAGCGCTTCACTGATGGGATGTGCGCCAAAACAGGTCTGTAATTGCTGCGCGACACGCTGCGCCGGAATTTCATTCAGGGCAGAAAAATAACGGGCGGCAAATAAGGTGGCTGGCTGCCGGTACAGGGCTTTAGGCGTACCGATCTGAATAATTTCACCCTGATGCATCAGGATAATCTGATCGGCAATTTGCAGCGCCTCTTCCGGATCATGGGTAACAATAACTGTGGTGGTGCCGGTCTGCTTCAGAATTTCGATGGTATTTTGCCGGATCTGGTCACGCAGGCGATGATCGAGATTGGAAAAAGGTTCATCCATCAAGAGCACCTGCGGTTTAGGTGCCAGGGCACGGGCCAGGGCCACGCGCTGCTGCTCGCCACCAGACAGGGTATAGGGATAACTGTGCAGATGATGCTGCATCGAAACATGCTGTAGCGCCTGTTCGGCCACCGCCTGACGCTGTGCTTTGGGCAGTTTTTTCAGGCCAAACATGACATTGTCCAGTACGCTTAAATGCGGAAACAGGGCATAGTCCTGAAACACCAGACCAATATTGCGCGCTTCGGCTGGAATCTGTTGCTGTTCATTCCACAGGATTTGCTGTTCAAGCTGGATTGAGCCACTGCTTGGGGTTTCTAATCCGGCAATCAGACGAAGCATGGTGGTTTTGCCACAGCCAGAATGGCCCAGCAGGCAGATAATTTGTCCGCGCTGTGCAGACCAGCTGGCCTGATGCACCGCAAAACGAGAGCCGAATTGTTTGCTCAGTTGCCGAATGGTCAAGACATTGGCCTGAGCTGCAGTATAAGCATTCATGGTCAATTCACAGGATGATTTTTATGCAGTTATCATAACTGAGAATTTTTCTCATGTAGAGTGTTTTTACCAATGAGAATGTAAATAGTTTCAGTTTTGAGAGTTTTATCGGGTTACAGGCAATCGGCCGATTTTATTCAGTTTATTTTCATAAATGGTATTTGAGTTGCTGCAAAGGGTGCAGCTTAAACAGACTGTTCACACTCAGGTAAAAGTCAATCAAGGCCGGCTTTAAGACATAAAAATAGCCGCTCAATGGAGCGGCTATTGGGCCAAAATCATCATGACCTCTGGGAGAGAAAAATGGCTTATTTGCCCGGTAAGTCAAACCAGATCATCTGGCTTTCTTCGGTTGCCTGAATATCCGCATGTTCCGCGAATAACAGTGCATCACCAGCTTTAACCGTATGTTCACCAATCTGCACTTCACCACGAATCACATGCACATAGTTGAGCTGCTGGGTCGCCTGTACGTTTAGGCTTTGGCCGGCTTCAAGTACCGCGGTTTTCACTTCAGCCTGCTGGCGAATATGCATGGGTGCCTGTTCGGTTGGGCCAACAATCAGATGCCATTGGTTCGGCTGTTCACGTGGGTCGAGTTTAATTTGCTGATAATTTGGCTCTGCATCACGCACATTTGGATGAATCCAGATTTGCAGCATATGCACTGGTACATCGCCCTGGTTGATTTCACTGTGCTGAACCCCGGTTCCGGCGCTCATCAGCTGCCATTCACCCGCACTGATATGCCGTTCATTGCCCATGCTGTCTTTATGTGAAATGGTGCCATCCAGTACACAGGTTAAAATTTCCATGTTGTCATGCGGATGGGTACCAAAACCATTGTGGGCAGCAATCCGGTCATCATTAATCACACGAAGCACACTCACACCCATGTATTTCGGGTTGTACCAGCTGCCAAATGAAAAGCTGTGTTTGGTGTCTAACCAGCCGGCTTTAACATGACCACGTTCTTCACTACGATGTAAGTAGGCGTTCATCAGATAATCCTCTAATTCTTTTTGAGCTTGAGGCTATCTTAGTGTTTTACCTGGTGCCTGTTCTAGGCATGGAATGCAACATATCGTTCCAGATTCGCAACGTCATAGATTCAAACCTCCGTAATCAAAAAAGCCTGCATCGGCATAATGCCAGTCAGTTAAGCAAATATTAGAAAAATGTAGTAAAAATGAGTGTATGTAAATACGCTCATTTTTTTATGTCTTTATCTGAACATTTAGAATCCACTCTTGAACATTCTCTCCCATCACT
>NZ_VPBA01000069.1:0-5883 GCF_013418945.1 Acinetobacter sp. YH12112
AGACAAAATGACACCAAATGAGTTTTACTATGATCAGCTACCCCAACAAAACAAGGTGGCTTAACTAGAGCGGAATATCACTTATAAATACGCTTTTAGTTGTTCAAACAAGTGGAACCACCTCTGTTTGTAATGATATTTTATAAAATTCAATATTAGATCTGCAGAGAAAAACTTATCAAACTAAGTATTGGCTAGTCTTTTTCTTCGAAAAACTTATCAAACGAAGTATTAAGTTAATCTTTTTCTTCAACTTCTTCCTTAAACTCAAACAAATCATTCATCGTACAGTTAAAGTACTTACACAACTTATCGGCGACTGGTAATTCAATACGTACAGCACGGTCATAATACATACTTGTGAGCGTGTTGCGATTGATACCTGTTGCATGCACCACTTCACTTAATTTTAAAATTTTTCTATCGCCCATGAGGCTAGATAACTTACAAGTAATCATATTTAAATTAATTTACAAAAAATAACTTGCTGTGGGTTATTTGAAGTTGTTGACTGAGTAATACTTTGCTAAAATTAACCTACAGCAGGTTATTACAACTTATAGAAAGTATATTTTATCCATTTCAACTAAATTATAACTTTTTAAATATAAGGATTGAACCTGCATTAGATTATTTTGTGGAGATGACCGCCGTGTTACCAAATGAGTTATTGATCAGCCAGCAAGCTCGTGACTTAGGAAATCAATTAATTAAAGAAATGAACATCAATAGAAGTTATGGAATGGCTAATTTTCTTGGAGTAAATACTTGCTATGATAATCATCAGGCTGTACTTATTTGGACATTTCAACTGCTTGAAAGGGAACCTGCCTTAAATGAATTAGCAGAAATTAAAAAATATTTTCTTTTAATCTTTCCAGATAGTGTTTATCAATTAGCCTAAGTTGTTTTTAAAATTAATTTATTAAATAAAAAGCACTAAATCAAAGAAAGCTTTATTTAAAAATACCTATTAATTCAAAAACATACCATTTACTGAATATATGAAGCATAGGTTCCTGCTCTATCACTCACTCGTACTAAAATTACATCGCTCTTTTTACTGATACTAAACAATTTATGTCCACGCCACGTTCTGCGGCTTCGAGGGCTAGTTTTTGTTGAACCACTGAGAACAAGGACAACAAACTGCCTACTATATTTTCCCGGAGAGTGGTGTAGGAACTTTTTCATTATTGCTAATCATATCAGCGACAACATCAGCAACGAGCTCCTCTATTCCTGAGAATGCTTTAGACTGATCCGCATCAAGCCAAGACAATGATGGAAACTCAGCACATCATTCGTTTAAGACCTATTTTAATGACGGCACTGGTCGCAAGTTTAGGTTTTATTCCAATGGCGTTAAACACTGGAATTGGTGCAGAAGTACAACGACCACTAGCAACAGTTGTTATCGGCGGTATTGTATCTTCTACAATTTTAACTTTGTTTGTATTGCCTATTTTATATCAATGGGCGCATGGCTCTGAGAGTAGCAAACAGCAATCCGACGAAATTTAAAATCAAAAAAAGCAGCTTAATTACTAGGTTATGCCTAATTAAGCTGCTTTTAATATTGTATGCCCAACATTTTATTGATAAAGCTTACTGCGCTTCATCCCGACAATTTTCATTTAAAAACTCAAACTCTATCGTTGTATGCGATAAATGATAGGAAGATAATTTAGCTGCAACTTCTTGTTTAAGCCTAATTAATTCTTTAACGTCAAAGTTGTCACTCAGCTCAAGGTGCGCTGTTAAAACGTGACTTTCACCATCTAGTGACCAAAAGTGCATGTGGTGGATACCATTAACTTCAGGAAATTCCATTAGTGATAGTTTAATACGCTTTTGAGTCTCTTTATCGGGTGCAGCTTGAAGAAATAAAACGAGTGTTGATTTCAGGTTTTTGAAAACATTAAACAAGATGAACAGCGTGAACCCTATTGATAAAAGGGGATCTAATATCGGCAGTTCAGCGAACAACAGTACGATAGAGACTATAAGAACGGCAACCCATCCAAGTACATCTTCAAGAAGGTGCCATGTCAGCACTTTCTCATTTAATGTTTCACCCGCTTTTAATTTTAATACAGCATATCCGTTAACGGCAACGCCGAGTATCGCTAGCCCTAACATCCCCTCGACTACAGGCATTTCAGGATTGGACAGCTTTGGAATTGCTTCAAATAAAATCCAAATTGAGCCAATGATTAAAACAATACTGTTTATCAATGCGCCAAAGAGAGTAAGTCTACGATAACCATAACTAAACTTATCTGATGCTTCTTTATCTGAAAAACGACTTAAAATCCACGCAAAACCTATTGAAAGACTATCACCAAGATCGTGAACTGCATCTGCCATTATCGCCGTACTGTTAGTGAGCCAACCACCTATAAATTCGATAATAGTGAATGTCACATTAAGGAAAAATGCCCAACCAATACGGTCATCTTTACCATGTTGATGACTATGATTATGGTTGTGCATTTTGTACCTCTAGTACTTTTCTATTTCTTAGTTTTGATACATTCATATTAATCAAGTGACGTATCAAGCGTTGATATATCCAGCGTTTGAACCCCGACAAGTTAGTCCCTTTTTCGAGATAGAACTCATCAGGGGAATCATAAAGCCCAAAGTCATCATGAATACCTTCTTTTTGAATATAGGTATTTTCTCCACGCCAATCTGTATCTGGTGATGAAAAGCACTTTGTTGCAACACCATAACCACAAAAATCATCTTTTACTTGGTCAAATTTCTCCTGTAGAGAGCTTAAGTATTGCTCATCCAATATAAAGCCCTCTAAGTTTATCCAACGCCCTTCAAAGTAAACTTCTACCCAACTATGAATGATGTATTTAGGTGCTAACCAAAATACATAGCTTGGGATAGCACCTTTTTGTAGTTGCTGGTCTATGGTAAACCCATGAAATCGGCATTGAATGCCTAGTCCACGCAATAGTGCCATTAACAGATTACCCTTAGTATTACATTGTCCATAACCATCTGCTAGCACATCGCTTGCTGCAATATCATCGCTTTCATTATAACCAAAGAAAATCTCATCTTTTACAAACTGATAAGCGGCACCAATTTTGTTGAAGTTATCCAAGTTTTTCCACCTACGTTGATCGATCAAGGATTGGATATCTTTGTGTTCAAAATTAACGATATTCGTATTGTTTAAATATTTCTCAGTCATTTTTTATATATCCTTTTCGTTGCATACTTATACTATAGACTCTATAGTAACTATAGAGTCAAATGTCTGGGGGAAATTGATGAAAATAGGCGAATTGTCAAAAAAATCGGGCTGTTCAATACAAACGATTAGATATTATGAAAGAGAAGGATTACTGTTAAATCCAAATCGTTCAGAAGGTAATTTCAGGCTGTATGATAGCAAAGCACTTAAACAATTGGAATTCGTAAAGCATTGTCGCAGCCTAGATATATCACTCAATGATATTAAACGTCTTATCGAATTAAAAAATAAGCCAGAAGAAAGCTGCTCTAGCGTTAATGCATTAATTGATCAGCAACTTGCACTAGTGAATAAACGCATGAAAGAATTAAGGGCGCTTAAAGCTGAATTACAACAAATGGCTAGTGCTTGTGGTTCGAACAACCCAACATACTCATTATATTCTGCTGACCATGTAACACGGCAAGTATATTGTTTACTATCCATTTGAAACCCCATAATGTTTTAAGTCTATGTATAAAAGTACGATTTTCACTTAGCAGTACTTAAATAATCACCCCACCACTGCATCATTTCAGTCCGCTGGGCTAAATAGTCAGCGTGATTATAGCTGGCACGGGTACGGTTCTTATCAATATGTGAAAGTTGTGCCTCAATCCAGTTATCCTGGAACAAACCTGAGTCATTCAAAATGGTACTAAAAGTGGAACGTAGTCCATGAGAGGATAATTGATGTTTTCCATAGCCCATCTTACGTATAGCCATATTTAATGTATTAAAATGAATCGGTTGATTATGTTTCCGTGGGCTAGCAAAAATGTACTTTTCACCGTATGACCATTGCATGACGTCTTTTAAAATATCTAAAGCCTGATCTGAAAGTGGAACTAAGAAGTCGGGAATCTCATGGCCTAATATGACTTTTCGTCGAAACTGTTTAATATGCAAGGCAGGTATTTTCCAGACTTTTTCATTTAAATCAAAATGATGAGGCTCAGCCAATAACAATTCAGCCCCTCGCACGCCAGTATGTAATTTGAACAGCAGTGCTTTTTTAATAATCGGATGGGCATCCAATTTTTGTAATTTATACTTAAAATCAGATATATCCTCCGCTTTCAAATACGGATAATTTTTCTTGATTTTACTGTTAATGGCGATTTTATTTAAACCATGCGCGATGTTGAATTCACAATAACCCATCGCTACAGCGTAGTCATAAATTTGGTTCAAATAACTACAAGCTTTCTTGACAGGTTCTTTTACTTGGCGTCCCTCTATTTTTTTGATTACTGAAACCAGGTCATAACGCTTGATGTTTTGAAAAGGTAGATCCTGAAGGTCTGGATAAATATCTTGCTGTAAGCATCTTTCTGCTAACTGTAGTACACCACAGCGGGGTAGATCGTTGAAGGCATTTTTCAGTTTGAACTGTAACCACTCCTCCCCGACCTTACCAAAGGTGATGACATTAGAGGCAGTATCTTGTTCAAAACAGAAATCATTGTCTTTAAAGTCATCTCTGACTTGTCGTGCCTTTTTCAGCGATAAATCAGGATAACGACCTAACTGAATGCGTCGACGTTTTTTAGTTTGTGGATCTGTATAGCGATAGCACCAAGATTTTCTTCCACTCGGCTCAATCTTCAGGCTAAGCCCATCTTCATCGGATAAAAAACTGGTTTTTTCCTTACAATGAGCTTGGCGAACTTTAATTTCAGTAAGACTCATGGAATTTAAATGAAACCTAACAATGGGTTGATTGGATCAATTATATCAAAATAGAACGCTTTATGTATGATGCGTACACTACGCATCATATAGATTTGTAAAGTATTGTTTTATAAATTTATTATTCAATATACTTTAATTTTAGTAACCAGTAGGAGTACCACTTCTTTTTTAGTTCTCAAATATCACGTTTTTTTTGACGCAATGATTCTATCTCGGACTTCGTCAGCTGTTTTACGAGAGATGAGGATATACTTTACCTCCCACTCTGTGAGCCTTTCAACGTCTCACGGCTCTATTTAATGTTATTGAATAATCAATGGATACCAGTAAAGCCTTTTAGGTCTGCTATTGTTTCTAATACAATAGTCTCCACGATCAAGGATTGGACTCAATGCATATTCCAGCATAAACCTACCACCTATTCCTATTCGCACCCTACCACTCATTCCTATTCCAAATCGGCCACTTAGGGTTTATTCAGTAATAGAATTTAAAGGCTTTATTGCCCAAACCTATATTCTTAAAAGCTTATTCAGCAATATAATTCTTAGATAAATTGCATATTCTTATCGTAAAGGACACTGATTCTTCTTTCATTTGGACAGTTACTATGAATTCACTTCCGTCCTAATAATCTGCCCCAAAAGCTTTTTGGCTTCCGATTCGGATCGGCTTTGTTGCACAAATACCTAAGAATATGATTTTATTAAATTTATTCTTAGGTTGAAATTTTCACAAACCTTTAAAAATCAGTGCCTTGCAAAATGTTTATGCAACAAAGCCTATTTAAATCGGCAACTTGAACATATTGATAAGTTAATAAATAATCACATAGATCAAGATCCAACATTGAAACAGGATTTGAAATTACTGCAAACTATTCCTTCAATCGGTGAACGATCAGGCTTATTACTGTTGGGGTTATTTCATTC
>NZ_VPBA01000070.1:0-4622 GCF_013418945.1 Acinetobacter sp. YH12112
AAGTCGTTTGAATGATTTCTTCTTGGTCTACGTGCCATAAAATACTCCATATATTGATGTTTATAACATCATTTGAGGAGCAGAGTATCACTTATAGGAGTTGTTCAAATTTCCGGATCCATCTCTAAGTGAGGAGGAAATGACTCTTACTATTCAGATGTTGTTTCAAGCTTTTTTTGATTGATAGAGTTTTATGTATTAAACTCTATATTGAAAGTAAATATATTGTAAAAATAGTATGTTATTTACTAATTGATTAAATTATTTACACTTATTCTGTATAATGCTCTATGAATTCATTACTTATTTTTTTAAATTAAAAATCATATGCAAAGCTTAAATGATGAAGAGTGTCGCCAAGTTGAAAGTGTAAAACAGCTTTTACAAAAAAATTTTAAAGATAAGCTTTATGCTATTTATTTATATGGTTCGTATGTTGATGGTGGTTTAAAACATAAAAGTGATCTTGATATTTTAGTTATTATTGAACGTGAAATTACCGATCAGGAAAGAAAACAATTAGCGCAGAATTTTCTAAATATATCTGTTCCGATTGGTCATGCTACAGCGCGTGCCTTAGAAATTACGATATTAGAAAAAGGGAGTATTACCAATAAAAATCATCCATATACATATCAGCTACAATATGGCGAGTGGTTGAGAGAAGAATTACTCAAAGGTGAATTACTTTATAGTCAATCTGATCCAGATATTAGTATTTTACTTAAAACTGCCCAATTACATAACATTACTATCTTTGGACCTGATATTTGCGATTGGTTAAATCCAATTAGCTATGAACAATTAATATTTGCCATGCAAAAAACTTATCCACAAATTATTGCTCATTGGAAAGACGATCAGGATGAATGTAATCAAATTTTAGCGCTATGCCGTATAGCTTATACATTAGATCATAAAACAATAGTTGCCAAGGATGTTGCTGCGACATGGTTTTTAGAATTCTTAAGTCAGATAGATCAAGACATTTTGCAACTCATAATAGATGAATATATTGGGCAAGGTCATGAGCAATGTTGGTTAGTTTTACATGATCAGCTTGCTAAAATTGTTAAAGAATTACAGCATAAAATTGAACCACTACTTTTTAACTGATGTGGAAGTAATGGATATGCTTCTTAGATTATTACCTCACTATATCTCTAAATACCGAAGAGACTTGATATTGCAAAGGGGGGCGTGGTTGGAGTTGCATGAAGATTTTAAATAAAAGCGGAGGAACTAGGGTAAAAGTTGCCAAAAAGTTTCTTCTGAAATGACTTTTATATTATGACGTTTAAGGAGCCTGTAAATAATTTTGTGTAATTGCTTTTCATAAATTTAAAGGCGATTGCTTAAGCGGTCACCGAATTCAATAATAAAGCGGCTCATGGCTAAACGCCAGTCGCGAATAGGCATATTCCACTTTTTAGACGCTGCATCAATTGCCAGGTAAATCACTTTACGTACAGAATCATCCGTTGGAAAGACTTTACGCTTTTTGATCGCCTGACGTATTACGCTGTTTAATGATTCGATCGCATTGGTGGTATAGATGGCTTTGCGTATCTCGGCTGGATAAGCAAAGAAGGTATTTAGATTCTCCCAGTGTGTACGCCAGCTTTTGCTGATCTGTGGGTACTTGTCATCCCATGTTTGGGCGAATTGATCCAAGGCCATCAAGGCTGCCTCTTCAGTAGGTGACTGATAAACGGCTTTTAAATCCTGAGTGACCGCCTTGTAATCTTTCCATGATACGTATTTCAAGCTGTTACGCAGCATATGGATAATGCACAGCTGGATATGGGTTTGCGGGTATACGCTGTTAATGGCATCAGGAAAGCCTTTTAGTCCATCCACACAGGCGATCAGAATATCCTGCAACCCTCGGTTTTTAAGCTCAGTCAGGACATTCAGCCAGAACTTTGCACCTTCATTCTCAGCCATCCACATGCCGAGCAGTTCTTTCTGTCCATCAAGATTAATGCCTAAGGCAAGGAATACAGCCTTGTTGATAACACTGCCATTATGACGGACTTTAACTACAATACAGTCCATATAGACGATTGGATAGAGTGCATCCAGCGGACGGTTTTGCCATTCAGCGACTTGCTCCTTAACAGCATCAGTCACCTTGGAAATAAGCGTTGGCGATACATCAGCATCGTACATTTCTTTGAAAGTAGCCACGATTTCACGGGTAGTCATGCCTTTGGCATAAAGGGATAGAATTTGGCTATCCATTTGCGTGATACGAGTCTGATTCTTTTTAATTAGCTGTGGCTCAAATGTGCCATCACGATCTCGTGGTGTGGTGATCTCAATCTCACCATCATCGCTCAGCACGGTCTTACTGGAATAACCGTTACGAGCATTTGAACCGTTCTTACGAGCATTCTTTTCATGTCCGAGATGTTCGGTAAGTTCGGCATTGAGAGCCGTTTCAACAGTGAGTTTAGTCAACAATCGGGTGAATTGATTGAGATCGTCTTCTGTTTTGATTCCTTTAGCAAATTCTGCTGCAAGGTCTTTTAGTTTTTGTTCGTTCATCATGTTGCCTGACTCCGTTGTGAATATGAACATAGCAAATTCAGGCAATTACACAATTTAATTTACAGTCTCCGTTTAAGCAAAGCGGAGGTAACTCCATTGCCATAGATCTTATTCCCATTAAATTGACCATCGTAAATCATTGAACTACCACATGAAGGGCTATTTTCTTTAAGCACTACCAGAGTAGCTTTTAATAATTGAACTTTTTTTAAAGTTCTATATGCCCCTTCAATATAGATTGAAGTCACATCCTTTCCTGATTTTTCAATTACACAGGCTTTTCCATCTAAGACATCATCGCCATTACCTCCCGAAATCTCGGCAGGTTCGCGTGGTGTTGATAAACCGCCAAGAATCTCTGGACATACCATAGTAGCTTTTCCATCTTTGACTAATTTTTCGATTTTTTCGTTTAAGCTATGCGTCCCGTTATAACGTACCTTTAAGCCAGCCAGACAAGAACTTACTAAAATCATATTTCCTCTATGAAAAAGATATGTATCGATTTGCTATTTAGCCAGTACCTATTATTTTTTAAAATTAATAGGTTAGTGCTATGGATAAAACAAGAATTTAAATATGATCAATGCAAAGTGAGTTATTTTTTTTCTAACCCACAAAGCTTATAGATTAGTTTGATCCTTTTTGTTTAGAAAATTTATCAACAGTGATGTGTGCTGAATTAGCAGGAGACTTTCACTTGGGAGATTCTAGGCAGCTAACCGATAAAAGTCTTCTGCCATTTGATTTGGTGTCTTAAAATCCAAGCCTTTTTGAATTCTTCGCTGATTATAAAATAACTCTATATATTTTGTAATATCCGCTTTGGCTTCTTCCCTTGTTTTGTAGTTGCGATGATGGACTAGTTCATTTTTGAGTATGCCCCAGAAACTCTCTATCGGTGCATTATCAAAGCAGTCGCCTTTTTTGCTCATTGAACCCTGAAAATCAAATTTCTCAAGTAAGTTTCGATATTCATTACTGCAATATTGGCTGCCTCTATCTGAATGTACAATGAGATCTTTAGCAGGTTTCTGATTGCGAATAGCCATATTCAATGCATCACAAACAAGCTTGGCTGTCATGCGCTCATTTAAGCTATAGCCAACAACCTGTTTCGTGTAAAGATCTTTGACAGCTGCCAAGTACAACCAGCCCTCAGCCGTCCAAATGTAGGTAATGTCACTCGACCACGCAAGATTAGGCTTCGTCATTGAAAACTGTTGCTTGAGTAAATTGTCATAAATAGAACGGTTGTGATCACTGTTCGTGGTTCTTTTGAAACGCTTATGGCGCTTACAATACAACTGATTTGATTTTTTTATTTGGCGCACAGCATACGTACTTATTTTGATACCTTGCGCTTGTAAATGCTTGGTTAATCGAACATAGCCATAGCTTTGTTTGGTTTCTTCATGGGCTATTTTGACCAAAATTGTCTGCTGATTTCGCTGAATTGATCTTTTACTCATGCCTCGCTTTAGCCAATCATAAAAGCGAGAAACGGATACACGAAGTAATCGAGCCATTAAAATAATCGGAAATAAGTGGCTTTGCGATTTCATATAGGCGTACCTCACTGACTTTCTTTGGCAAAGTACGCTGCTGCCTTTTTTAAAAATTCACGTTCCATTTCAGCTGTTTTGAGCTGTTGTTTAAGCTTCTTATTTTCTTCGAGTAAGGCGTTTAGATCGGGCGAATACTGTTTTGTGCCTGCTAAAGTTCCAGCCTTTGCTTTGTTATTCCAGTTCGAAAGGGTTTGCATTGAAATGCCAAGTTGTCTAGCGGATTCCGATACATTACCTTGGTTCTCTTCAATGGCTTTTATGGCTTCAGCTTTAAATTCTGCGGTGTAAGTCTTCTGTTTCTTGCTCATGGTAAACTCCTAATGAGTATGTATAGTTTACCAAGTTAAACCCTCCTGTTTTTTAAGCACACATCACCCACCGGGTGGGTCGCTATCTGGAACGGCAAGGCCTGCTGGAACGGGATGTCGAAAACAGCTATCTGGCCTCGGATGCGGTGGATGACGACCCGATGACACCCCTGCTGGGGCACTCGATCACTTA